>JAAURU010000390.1 GCA_012032075.1 Flavobacterium sp. | reverse complement strand
ATTTATATCATTTGAAAAAAAATAAACAATAAAAAATGAAAAAAATTTATTTAGCAATTGCTGTTATTGCATTAACATTCTAGACTTCATGTAAAAAAGAAGAAAAAACGGAAGAAATTACACCATCAACAGAAACAACAACTAGCTCAGAGAGTGAAACAACTTCTGAAGAAAAAGTAGAACTGAATACTCCTAAAACCTATACTGTAACTGCTACTCCTGAAGTTTCTATTTTAGGTAAAAAAAGTGAAGCAGAAGTAAAAGTAATCAACTTGAAAGCTTTAGAATTATCTAATCCAGATGGTAAAATTACTGGAATAGAACTAACGTATCAAATTGAAGTGACCAATAAAAACGCAATAGGAGGAGGTAGTTCTATTGGCATTGACCCTTCTAATTTTAGATTAGAATTAGATAACTGCAATAAAATTTCTCATGAAAAATATAATTATCTTAGTGTTAAACCAGAAGAAACACAAACTAGTGAAACACAAAATTTTAAAATACCTACTGGAACAAAACCTGTTAATTTACATTTATTTTATGATGAAACAAGAGCTGTTGTTAAATTAAGTATGAAAGAATAACCTATGTCAAACTGAGCTTGTCGAAGTTTCTTATTCTTTATTAAATATAGTCTTCGACAGGCTCAGACTGACAATTAACTGAAGTTAACTCCCTTTTTTTATTCCTTAAACTCAAACTGTAATTGTACAGATATACTTTTTTGAATAGGTTCGGTTTTCTTTTTTTCTTGATTGTTTAAATTGTGTAAGGATAAACCTAAAAGTCTTACCGAGTTTTTTAATCTTTCTTGATACAATAATTCTTTAGCAATATCAATTATTAAGTTTTTATCGGAAATATAATAAGGTAAGGTTTTGCTTCTTGTTTGCAAGGTAAAATCGGAATACTTGAGTTTTAAAGTGATGGTTTTTCCTGCTATTTTACTTTTAAGTAAACGTTTTTCAAGTTCTTTTGCAATACTTATTATTTTTTCTTCTAAAAACACTTCAGATGAAAGGTTTTCAAAGAAAGTTCGTTCTGCTCCTACAGATTTTATGGTGCGATTTGGTTTTACTTGACTATTGTGAATGCCTCTACAAATTTGGTAATAATAAGCACCACTATTATTAAAGTGCTTTTCTAAAAATTCCAACTCTTTTTGCTTTAAATCGTAGCCTGTAAAAATGCCTAATTGGTACATTTTTTCTGCGGTTACTTTTCCAATACCGTAGAACTTTTTAATATCTAATTTTTCCAAAAAAGCTTCTACTTCATTTGGATTGACTGTTTTTTGTCCGTTTGGTTTATTATAATCGGAAGCTACTTTAGCTACGAATTTATTGACAGAAATTCCAGCTGAAGCGGTTAAACCTACTTCTTCAAATATGCGTTTTCTAATTTCTTGGGCTATTAAAGAAGCGCTTGGATTGTTTTTTTATTTACAGTAACATCTAAATAAGCTTCGTCGAGAGAAAGTGGTTCGACTAAATCGGTATAAATCGAAAAATATTTTTCTTATTTTCTTGGAAATTTCCTTGTAACGCTCAAAGCGTGGTGGCACGAAAATTAAATGGGGACAGTTACGTTTAGCTTGTACACCACTCATAGCACTTCGCACACCAAATTTTCGGGCCTCATAACTTGCTGCACTTACTACACCTCGTGATTCATTTCCTCCTACTGCAAGTGCTTTTCCTTTTAAACTGGGATTGTCCATTTGCTCGACAGAAGCATAGAAAGCATCCATATCTATATGAATTATTTTTCGATATTGAGCGACTTCTTCCATAGTACAAATTTAGTCTTTATTTGGATTTCTAGCCCTGATAGAAACGATATCCTTTTTAATTTTGTCCCTTCGACATCCCGATAACTATCGGGACAGGATGACAAAATTAAAAAGATATAGTGGATAGCAGGAAATAGCTCCTAAAAAACTTTATCTTTTAAAGGGAAAAAGAAATGTAACGGTGCTTTTTTAAAGTAGTTCCAAATGGATTTGTTTAACAATCTTAACTCTGAAAGTGGAATGTTTCTAGAACGTAATGCTAACAATAAGGATAAGGTGAAACTAACAATAAAATTAATGAAACCTATACAACCTATTCCAATAACCGACCAAAAAAAAGTCCAAAAAGAGATATTGAAATTACTTCCATACAACCCTATGGCAAAATTACCGCTAGCAAAGGTAATGTGACGAATGTCAAGATTGAGACCGAAGAAGACTCCTAAGGAACTCATACTTCCTAAAAAAACACCAAACCACATGTTTGAAATAATTCCAGCCCAATTTCGGTCAATCCAACTGGCAAATTTTGCGGTTCTTTCTATTCCAAAAGTTTGTTTTAAAAAGGGATTTTCTTGAATTCTATATGGTACTTGATAATGTTTGTTTCGGTTTGAAACACTTCCTGAGAT
Organism: Flavobacterium sp.; assembly: GCA_012032075.1. Lineage (GTDB taxonomy): Bacteria > Bacteroidota > Bacteroidia > Flavobacteriales > Flavobacteriaceae > Flavobacterium. The sequence continues at coordinate 1,282 of JAAURU010000390.1, read as the reverse complement.
AATTCCTGATAAGAACAGAAAAAAACCTGCTATAGCGGCATGTAATAAGGCTAAGGAATTAATGGGACTTAAATCGGTTATGATTTTTGTAGCTTTTGAAGTGGCTAAATTTTGTCCTGTAGCAAATTGAGCAAACCATATTATGAATAAAGCTACTGGAAATGCAATTATAACGTTACCTACAAAAGCTATAAATTGTGTACGAAAAATTCTAGCAAATAATTGAGCAAAACCATTGTGTTTGTTAATTACATCTGACTTTAGTTTCATTCCTTCTTCTAATGTTTTAGCAATGGTTGCAGCTGTCATAGCTGGTTGTTTTGTTGCTAATGTATAACCCATTAAAAATATTATTACAAACCCTGTAGCATAATTTAAACTGTATAAAAAGGCATGGCTAAAGGCAGAAACTTCGGCTTTTGAAGCTACTAATTTAAAGAAGCATAAAAACCCTACAATTATCCCTCCTCCAAGTGCGGCTGAAAACATTTTAAAGTATTCTTTATAACCATCTGTAGCATATTTTTGTCCTGTTTTTGCGGTGTGCTGGGTAATCTCATAAGAAACTAATTGTGTGCTTTCTAATAATAATTGCCTTATATTGTTTTTTAAACAATTGTATTTTACCAATTTTAAAAGAATCAACACACTATTCTTTTGAAGGTCTTCTTCTTCATTTACAACCAATAGCAGAAACAGTTCTTTAAATCTTATTAATTGTTGTCTTATGCGCAATAAACTTTGATTTACTGATAATGAAATGCCATATTTAGAACTATTTAAGAATGCTGTATCTATATAATCATTACATTGCTTGTGAAATAAAAAAAGTTCTTTTAGAATAACATCATCTTTTGTTATAAAATGTATCTTACTGTTTCTAATATTATAATCTATTTGATTGAGTTCTTTTTCCAAAGCTAAAAAAGGACTTTCAAGATTAGAATATTCTGGCACCATTTTAATGACATCGTTTTCTAATGCTCTACCACTCATGCGTTGTGCTAGTAATTGCAAAGCCACTATTGTCTCGGAAAGTGCTGATTCTTTTGCAACTGATTTATACATGGATTTAAAATCGAGTAGGTTTAGAAGCACTTCGATTTCTAAATAGCGTATTTTATTAATCCAAACGGTATCTGAACTAAGATAAAAAACTTGATTTAAAACAAATTGTAAAGTGTCTTTTTCTGGTTGAAAGGGTAAAAATTTATCAAAAATGCGATTTCTCACTTCATTAAAAAAAATGATTGTCATTAAGAATTCCAGCATCTGAAAGCAG
>JAAURU010000389.1 GCA_012032075.1 Flavobacterium sp. | reverse complement strand
TTTTAAAGTCTTTGAACCCGAAGTTGCTGCACGAACCGTTGCACCAAGCATTTTCATTCGAGCTACATTAGGAGCTTGACGCTTAATATCCACTTCACCCATGTAAACGATACATTCCATACCCATTAGAGCACAAACTGTAGCCGTTGCCACTCCATGTTGACCTGCACCAGTTTCAGCAATAATCCTGGTTTTACCTAAACGTTTTGCTATTAAAATTTGTCCAATGGTATTATTTACTTTATGCGCTCCAGTATGACATAAATCTTCTCTTTTTAAATACACTTTTGTATTGTATTTCTCCGATAATCGTTTAGCAAAATAGAGTGGAGTAGGTCTTCCTACATATTGTTTCAGTAAATCATTGAACTCTTCCTGAAAAGCAGGTTCGGCCATTATTTTCAGGTAATTTTCCTTTAATTCTTCTACATTTGGGTACAACATTTCAGGGATGAAAGCCCCTCCAAATTTTCCATAAAAGCCTTGTTCATCAACTGCATATTTAGTGTTCATATAGCGATTTTTTAAATTTTTCTAATTCTATTTTATTTTTTAATCCAGGTTCTAATTCAAAACGACTGTTTACATCGATAGCGTAACAATATTGTGCTACTTTTAATTGTAAAAAAGTCTTTTATTTTAGTTGTTTCGGTTAACCCAATGCCTCCACTTAAAAAGAACGGTTTTTCTATGGTATAGTTTTCCAAAAGATGCCAATCGAAATTGGTTCCGTTGCCACCAGGTAATTTTCCTTTGGTATCGAAAAGAAAATAATCTATTGCATTTTCATAAGCTTGTAATTGGCTAAAATCAAAATCATGATCAACTGAAAAAGCTTTTATGACTTCAATATTTAGTTTCTTTACACTTTTGCAAAAAGCTACAGATTCTTTGCCATGTAACTGAATAGTATTTAATTGGAATTCAGTAACTTTTTCTTGGATTTCTTCCAAAGTTGCATTCACAAAAACCCCAACTTTTTTTATTGATTGGTCTAATTTTGGAATTTCTTTCAAATCAAAATTTCTAACTGATTTCTCCCAAAAAATAAACCCCAAATAATCTGGTTCTAAGGCACTAATATCTTGAATATTTTCAGGATATTTCATGCCACAAACCTTTAATTTTACCTCTTTCATTATCCTGATGATTTTTGGATAAATTCGCTGGCTTCTTTGCCGGGATTGTCGGTTTTCATGAAGTGTTCGCCCATTAAAAACCTTGGTAACCATATTGCTGTAAATCCTTTACAGCTTCTACCGTACTAATGCCACTTTCAGAAACTTTTACAAATTCATCTGGTATTTTGTTTGCCAATTCTTTACTGTAATCCAAACTTACTTCAAAGGTTTTTAGATTACGGTTATTTACACCAATCATGTCTAAACTTGGCATAATTGACTTTTCCAATTCCTCTAGATTATGGACTTCTAACAACACTTCTAAGGCTAAACTTTGTGCAAATTCAGATAAATTTTTAATTTCTTCACGTGTTAAAACAGCTGCAATTAATAAAATAGTGTCTGCTCCATGTGCTTTTGCTTCTAACAATTGGTATTCGTCAACAATAAATTCTTTACGCAATAAAGGAACATTTACAGATGCTTTTGCCAAAAGTAAATCGTCTAAACTTCCACCAAAATATTTGCCATCCGTTAATACTGAAATCCCACAAACACCTGCATTTTGATACCCAACAACGACATCTTCAACGGAATGATTATTGTTAATTACAGATTTTGATGGAGAACGACGTTTGTGTTCAGAAATAATTCCTGAAAGACTATTTTTTAAGAGCCTAGCCATGGAATTAGTTCTGCCATTAAATAGTAAAGAAGCTTCTAATTGGGAAATTGGAATCAGTTTTTTTCTTAGTTCCACTTCTCGTTTTTTATCGATTATAATTTTATCTAGGATGTTCATTTCTTTTTAGTAATTAGTGTCCTTCGACAAGCTCAGGATGATATTGATTAGTAATTAACTGCTGATTTTTATTAAATGATTCAATTTCTCAAATGCTTTTCCGCTGGCTAAACTTTCTTGTGCTTTAGCTAAGGCATCTTCGAAACCTTGTTTTTCAACTGTTTGAATGGCAATTGCTGCATTTACACAAACTACATTATTCTGCTCTTCCGAACCATTTCCTGAAATGACGTCATGAAATATTTTTGCAGCTTCTTCAATGGTGTTGCCTCCTTTTATTTTTTCCAATTGGATTTGCGGTAAATGAAACTCATTTGGTTTTAAAATATTTTCTGAAGTATTGGTAATGATTTTTACTTCATCGGTTAAGGAAACTTCATCAAAACCACTTAATCCGTGAAGAATACTATAATTGGTTGAAGTATTTTGGTACAAATAGGCATACATTCTTGCTAATTCTAAGCTAAAAACACCTACCATTGGTTTTTTGGAAACGACGGATTTACCATTGGTCCCAACATATTAAAGAACGTTTTAACTCCAAGTTCTTTACGAATAGGACCCACATTTTTCATAGCAGGATGAAATAATGGTGCGTGAAGAATGGCAATGTTTGTTTCTTCAATAGATTGGGTTAAAAAGTCTATATCATTGGTAAACTTAATACCCATTTTTCCATCACGTTACTCGAACCTGAAATAGAGGAAACCCCGTAATTACCATGTTTTGCTACTTTAATTCCTGCTCCAGCTACGATGAAAGAGGCTAAAGTAGAGATGTTGAACGTGTCTTTCCCATCACCACCCGTTCCACATAAATCGATAGTATTGTAGGCTGAAAAATCTACTGGAATGCACAATTCCAACAAAGCTTCTCTAAAACCTGAAAGTTCTTCAATGGTTATGCTTCGCATCATGTAAACCGTCAAAAAAGAAGCGATCTGACTTTGGTTGTAATTTCCTGCTGATATGTTGACTAATACTTCTTTGGCTTCTGCTTTTGAAAGTATTTCGTGATTGATTAATCTATTTAATATATTCTTCATTTTTGTTTAGTAATTAGTAATTAGTGAAAAGTGATTAGTAAAAAGCACCGACTAGTTTAATGAGAAAGTATTTTTTTATAATTGTTCTCGACTCCGCTCGAACTGACAAAACGGTTGTCACATCGAGCGGAGTCGAGATGCTTAGTTCTTCAGCCAATTTTCTAAAATCTTTTTACCATTGGTGTTAACACACTTTCTGGATGATACTGCACACCGCGAACATCATAAATGCTGTGTTTCATCGACATGATTTGTCCGTTTTCGTCAATGGATGTGATGATTAATTCTTCTGGTAGATTTTCATTGGCAACGACCCAAGAATGATAACGACCCACTTCTGTTTCTTTTGGTAAATCGTTGAAAATGAAATCGTCTTCTATTTGCGTTACTTTGGTAGCCACACCATGATATACTTTCTCCAAATTGGTAAGTTTTCCACCAAAAACTTCTCCAATAGCTTGTAAGCCCAAACAAACTCCGAATATACTTTTGGTAGAAGCATATTTTTTAATCACCGCTTTTAACAAACCAGCTTCATCAGGAACTCCTGGTCCTGGTGATAATAGGATTTTATCAAATTTTTCTAGTTCTTCTAGTTCGAATTCGTCGTTACGGAAAACGGTAACTTCAGCATTTAAATCCTCTAGATAATGCACTAAATTGTATGTAAAACTGTCGTAATTATCGATGACTACTATTTTCATGTTTTCAAGTTCAATTTCAATTTCAAAAATCAATTTCAATGTTTCTATTAATAACAAATATCACTAGTACATAGAA
>JAAURU010000388.1 GCA_012032075.1 Flavobacterium sp. | reverse complement strand
GACTTGGATTACATTCATCCCTTTTCCTCTTTCGTTTTTGAACAACACCCAACATACAAAAGAGCTCAGTTGATATATATTGACTGTTCTCGAATTACACCAACGACAAAAAACCAAAAGTTTCATTTTCTTTAATCGAATTGAAGTAATTTACATAAAACGCATCTGAAATTACAATATTTAAAAAACCTGCAACTACATTAAATTTCTCTACTTCAGCTACATTTTCTACTAAGTAATTCCCTATTTTAGTTCCAATTTCAATCGGATTGCCTTTTAACACTTTCACCAATGGAAAAACAACCATCGTAATATCACCTTCAAAGTCTTTCCTAGTAGCCTGAAATTCAACTTTATCAATAGTTAAATCGAATACAGATTGTACGGCTTCTAAAATGTGTTTTGTAAGAGTGTCTTGTAAGGTCATTATTCTTTGTTTTTAAAAGTGCAAAAGTATGAAAAATGAAGTTAGAAACTAGAAACTAGAAGTTAGAATTTTGAAAGATTTATTTTATTATAATTTCACACAAATTACACGAATTATCACAGATTAAAAAAGCGACTCTTTTGAATCGCTTTTTAATTATATTTTCCATTGGCTGAAGCCAACGGCAATGATTTACTATAATTCTATTTATTCTTTATTCTAATTTGTTAAAAACTAAGATAAATTATTTTTTATCTATATTCTATTCTCTTTTTTCTAGTTTCTAATTTCTAACTTCTAGTTTCTAACTTCAAAACTACCAACGAATAATCACGCTTCCCCATGTAAATCCACTTCCAAAAGCAGCTAAAACCACTAAATCTCCTTCTTTAATTTTACCTTGTTCCCAAGCTTCTGTTAAAGCAATAGGAATGGAAGCTGCAGTTGTATTACCATATTTTTGAATGTTGTTATACACTTGGTCATCTGTTAATTTGAATTTTTGTTGGATAAACTGAGAAATTCTCAAATTCGCTTGATGAGGAATCAACATATTAATATCAGAAATCTCCAAATTATTCGCTTGTAACCCTTCATTTATAACTTCACTAAAACGAACTACAGCATTTTTGAATACAAATTGGCCATTCATATAAGGATAATAACTTTCATCATTTGGATCATTATCTGCTAAAATATCTAAAACCCATCTTTTACCCATTCCAGGAGCAATTAAAGATAATTCCTCTGCATGTTGTCCTTCTGAATGTAAATGAGTAGATAGAATTCCTTTTGTAGTATCTTCTTCTCTACTTAAAATAGCAGCACCAGCTCCATCTCCAAAAATTACTGAAACACCTCTACCACGCGTAGTCATATCTAAACCTGTAGAATGCAATTCGGAACCAATTACCAAAATATTTTTATACATTCCTGTTTTTATGTATTGGTCGGCTATAGAAATGGCATATACAAATCCAGAACATTGATTACGAACATCGAGTGCTCCAACCGTTTTTATTCCTAAATCTCTTTGTACTAAAACACCTGGACCTGGAAAATAATAATCGGGACTTAAAGTTGCAAAAATGATAAAATCTATGTCGTCTTTATCAATTTTTGCTCTTTCAATAGCAATTTTTGCTGCTTTAACACCCATTGAAGTTGTGGTGTCTTCTCCTCTTATTATATGTCTTCTTTGTTGAATACCTGTTCGTTCTTGAATCCATTCATCATTGGTGTCCATTATTTTAGATAAATCGTCGTTTGTTACAATGTTTTCAGGAACATAGTAACCTAATCCTGTTATTTTTGAATGATACATTTTTTACGTTATTTATATTTTGCAATGAGCAAATTTAACAAATTATCAATTTGAATAAATTAAATAGCTTCTTTTTTAATTACTCTCAAAATTAAACAATTTGGTTTTATATTTTAACAAAAAATACAGATTTTAAGATTATTAATTCAATAATTTTGAAAAAAACCAATTAATAAATCAAATGAAATTATTTATTACAAGTCTTACTGTACTTTTTTAAGCAATAGCTTATTCGCGCAAGAAAATGTGACATATAAGAAACCTCCTAAAGAAATTCTTGAATTAGCCGATTTTGAACGCGCACCAAGTGTTTCTATGGATACTAAAAAAGAGAATATGCTCTTAATGTATCGAAACACCTATAAAAACTTGGATGATTTGAACCAAGAAGAAATGCGTTTGGGTGGATTACGTATTAATCCTGTTACTAATATTTCAAGTAATATAACCTATATAAACAACCTGAAAATTGGAAAAATTAAAACTAAAAGTGAGTCTCAAGTAACAGGTTTACCAACTAACCCAAAAATCACTAATATTACATGGTCTCCCAATGAAAAATTTATTTCTTTTACCAATACAACAAATACTGGTGTTGAATTATGGGTAATTGATGTAGCAACTGCAAAAGCTACTAAGTTAACTGATGCCAATTTGAATGCCAACATGGGAAACCCTTTAAGCTGGTTTAAGAATAATGAAATGTTATTAATTAAAACGTTACCTAATAAAAAAGATGCTTTAATTGATGCTAAAAATGATATTCCTACTGGACCAACTGTTTCTGAAAGTGAAGGAAAAGTATCCCAAAATAGAACCTATCAAGATTTATTAAAAAACAAAACTGATGAAGCCAATTTTGAATCTTTAATAACTTCAGAATTATATACTGTAGATCTAAAAGGTACAAAAAAGTTATTCAAAGAAGCTGGAATGTATGCAAATGAAACGTTTTCACCAGATGGCAATTATATTATGGTAACAACTATTGAAAAACCATTTTCATACATAGTTCCCTTAAACCGATTTCCGCAAACAACGATTGTTTACGATTCTAATGGGAAAGCTATCAAAACAGTCAATGAAGTTCCTCTAAATGAAATTATACCAAAAGGTTTCATGTCCACACGTAAAGGTAAACGAAATATGTCTTGGCGAAACGATGCTTCAGCTACTATATATTATGTTGAAGCTTTAGACGAAGGTGATGCTGCAAATGAAGTCGAGTATAGAGATGAAGTATTTTTATGGGAAGCACCTTTTACTAACGCTCCAAAATCATTGGTTAAAACCAAACAACGTTTTTCAACTATTCAATGGGGAAATAAAGAAACAGCAATATTAGGTGATTCTTGGTATGATACAAGGAACAGTAAGACTTATTTAATTAATCCATCTGTTGAAGGAGCAAATCCAAAATTAATTTGGGACAGAAACTACCAAGACAGGTATAGTGATCCAGGTAGTTTTGAAACTAAGAAAAATGACATGGGAAGCTATGTTTTGGCAATGGAAAACAACAAATTGTTTTTAATGGGAGATGGTTATAAAAAAGAGGGTCAGTTTCCATTTATTGATGAATTTGATATAAAAACTTTACAAACAAAACGTCTTTACACTTCGAATTTAACGGATAAAAAAGAAGACTTATTGTCAATTGAAGATATTAAAAAAGGAGATTTATTAGTTATGATTCAGTCTAAAAATGAATATCCTAACTATTATTTTAGAAATTTTAAAAAATAAAAAACAACAATGAAACATTTCATTAATGCAGCAGTTATTTGCGCAGTGGCGCTTACAGCCTGTAATAAACCTTTTAAAAAAATGAAAGACATGCCCGGTGGCATGGAGTATAAAATTATTAGCGGCAACGGTAAGCAGGTGGCTTACGGAAACTATGTTGAAATAGCTGTTACTCAACTTACGGCGATTCTGTTTTGTCTGATGGTGGTGAGAACCCCACTTCAATAGCCTGGTTAGATTCAAACCAGTTGCAAA
>JAAURU010000387.1 GCA_012032075.1 Flavobacterium sp. | reverse complement strand
TATTTTTTAGACTGGATTAAGTAGTTGCTATTTCTTGATCAGATTCGTCCGAAGTTTTTTTGAATGTTTTTTACTTGGTTTTCGTCTTTTTTAACATGGCTTTTCCGTGCCACTTTTACACTTGATTTAAAATTCCTGATACAGTAATAAAGAAGTATTATAATTAAAACTTTGTCAGTTTCTTTTTCAAGCCAAGCTTTAAACTCAACATAGTCTTGAAGTCCATTATAAGGACATTGCGTTTTGTTTGCAACTTTTGGTGCTCAATGGCATTGAAAACAGAAGGTTTAAAGGCTGTTTTTTTATGTTTCATTAATCCTTCAATTCCAGTGTTACTATATAATTTTCTCCAATTCTGAATACTATTAGGATCAAGCCCTACTAATTTTGCTAGTTCTTCTTTAGAAATACCTATTTCTTCATTCTGTATTAAAATCAAGAGAACTCTCAAGCGTTGACCAATAAAAGAGTTAGACACTTTTACTTTTAGTAGTTTTCTGATTTCTTTTTCAGTTTCCTTAATAATTATCTTTTTTACACTTGGCATATTCACTATTATAATATAGACCAAAAACAATAATAAAAAATCCAATTATGCAAATTGGACTGTATTATATTTGTGTTTGTATTAATTATTATTTTTTCAAACTATTATATAAGTTTCTTTCAGATGCATGATTTCTGATTATTCTCTGAAAAAATAATCATTAAAAAGTGTAAATTATGTGATATTAACTATGGAAAAGATGTCCGTTTAAAGTGTTTAAACTGCTTGACTTTAGCTGCTACGAGTAGTTGTGTGGTTTATCTCTTAAGTCCGATACTATTCAGCAAGTTGGAAATTTTTGCTGAATTTCCGAAGTTTGGAAAAAACTAGTAATAACTTGTTGCTATTGTTCTTTCACATTATTTTAACCCAGCTTGTTTTTTATTAAACTAACATACTGACTTGTATCTTCTAATTCAGGGAAATGACCACAATTCTCGAATTCAATAATTTCGCAATTCGGCAAATGTTCAAGTATTGACTTATTGTCTGTTTTTCTATGTGTATAATCTTTCTTTCCCCAAATTAAAGTTGCAGGTACTTCTAAAACATTCAATTTTGATAAACTTTCTTTTTCTAGTCCTTGAACTAGACTTGATAGACAAAAACAACCACCATTATTTAAAGAACATAATGCTGTATTAATATAACTTGAATTGTCTATTCCTTTGGGAAGTGCATATTTATACCAAATTTTTGCAAGTTTTTTTTCCGAAAAAGAATTTACAATTTGTCCAATTAGTGGATATCTTAAAATTTTAGGAATATTTACATCAGTCCAGCTTACCATTGAAGTAATCGATGGTGTCTGTGATAAAAACAAATGTTTAACACGTTCAGGAAACAATTCTGCTGTTTTGATGGCATAAAAGCTATTTGAGCAAGAGAAAGAAAATATTGCTCTTTCAATTTTTAAAATATCCATTAAATTAATAATAAGGCGAGAAGATTTGTCGAAAGAATAATCATATTTGGAATTCGGGTAGGATTTGCCAAGCCCTCCAAATTCGAAACAAATCACTCTATAATCTTTAGATAATTTTAAAATCAAGTTTTCGTGATGTTCTATAACGTTCGGTCCGTCGGGAACAGAAATTATTACTGGTTTGCTTTCTTTAGTATCAAAAACTCTAACTTTTCCAAAATCAGTGGAAATAATAGAATAGTTATTTTTCAAATTATATTGTGTGGTTTTGAATTGCGTCCTAAATGTATCTATAAAATTTCCTGTCATTGGTTTTTGAATTTTTATTAGGGCAAAATTTCTGGTATAAGAATAGTAGCAAAATTTAATCCGTTAACTTTTCCGTTAAAACTAGGTTTATTATATTTACTTATGTTTGATTTAGCTACTAAATAGCTATTTTTTGTGTAAATTGTTAGCAAATAGTTTTTTTCTTATTATTGCTTTATTTCTTACAATGAAAAATGCAGTAATGATATTTGGAATCCAACTAAACCATGCAACTATCCTATAAGCAGTAGTGAATTCCCCAATAGCGATAATTAATAAAGGTAGCCAAATTCTTAAAGTTACTGCAGCAAAACATGCTGCATAACTATAAATCATAAATTTCTCATGTAATTCAATATTTCTATTCCTTATTGCTTTGAAACCTAAAGCAGTTGTAGTTAACCAAATGACACCCAATGAAGAAAATCCAAGAATACTTATAACTCCTCCTGTTGCAAAAAAAGCTATATATAGTCCGAAAATCGCACTTATTAAAACAGAAACGACATAAGTTTTTCCTATTACCCTGTGTAATTTAACCATCTTAATTCTCAACTTGTTACTAAATTGTAACCATCCAATTAATAAAGCAAGTCCACCAAGTATAATATGTAAATAAAATGCAATATTCCAAAAATTATCAATTAAAAGTTCTGCTGATTTTGTTGATAATAACCCAAAACGTCTATCAATTAAAAAGTAAATAATAGGATATAGCCCAACAAATGTTGATAAAGTCCCAAATATAATCCAAATTGCTTTTTTCATATTTTCTACTAATGTATTATTTTTTTAAATGTTCACCATGGCTTGTTACTAAATTTAATGCATAAACAATGGGGTTTATTTAATTGTACTTCAAATGAAAATAATTTACGCTAGTAGTCATTTACTTTTTCAAAAAATACAATCTCTATTTGTTCTTTGATTTTATAAGTTTTATTTTTTAATAATTTTTTTGACTATATTTCTATTATTACTACTTATCTCTAAAAAGTAAATTCCATTTGCTAAACTAGATACATCAATACTTGAATTTGAAACTCTTTTTGGCATGATTTTATTTCCTAAAATATCAAAAACAGTAATTTTATCGATTGAATTGACAGTTTCAATAGTAAGTATGTTTTCTGCGGGATTTGGATATAAAATAATTTCATTTTGATTTTCATGGTCATCAATTCCTAAATTACAAGGTTCATTCCCAATTGGAACATATGAATCGATAAAAACAGGTTCAGATTGTTCTGAACATCCATTTATAGTTGTAATCACACTATATTCTCCAGGACCAGTTGTTAGAGATTGATTTATCTCACCAGGTATTGGGTTTCCAAAGAAATCTAGCCATTGATAACTATCAGCTGTTTGTGTATAAAGAGTTGCTGTATCATTTGGACAAATAAGTAGGTCATTAGGGAATACAGAATTAGTATGAGAGCAAAAAGTAACGGTCTTTTCTAAAATTGATACATGTGTTGGTTGTCCTAGATAACATTTGTTTGTAGTAAGCTTAATAGTGTATGTACCATCTGTAACATAACTATGTGTAGGTAATAATGATGATGAAATTGTACCATCTCCAAAATCCCAACTTAATGAATCATAAAAGATTGATGTATTTGTATTAACAATAATTTGATTAGTTCCATTTCCTATTGTGTAAGTAAAATTTGAATTTGGAACATACTTACCTATATACCAATCAAGCATTTGATCAAAGATTATGTTTTTTACAGCATTTCTGATAATTGAGGATGTATTAGCATCTAGTCCGTAGTTATTTGTAATTAAATTTGGATTTTTTCTGAAAAGTGATGTATAGAAACAGCACGCTGCTATATAAGATCCAGCTAATGATGGATGACTACCATCTGATTGATATAAATTAATATTAGGATAATTTTCTTTGATGTATTTCCAAACTACACCAAACTGCGGGTTACCTCTGAATTAAATGTTTCAGAGAACTCTAAATATCTTTCACTTATAAGATTTTGCATT
>JAAURU010000386.1 GCA_012032075.1 Flavobacterium sp. | reverse complement strand
TTAAGATTCTTTTTTTGAGATTTCGTCTCTAATTTTTGCTGCCTTTTCATAATCTTCGTTTTGAACAGCTTCTTCTAATTTGTCATACAATTCTTTTAAAGAAAAATTTGCATAACTTTCTGATTTTGTTTCGGATACGTCTGAAGCTCCAAAAGTTTCTGGAGTAGATAGTACGCTATCGTTTTCATCTTTATTTTCGTCTCCTTCTGATGGATTTATTTTTAGGTAAATTCCAGCTTTGTCTAAAATGTTTTTGTAAGTGAAAATAGGAGCGCTAAAACGTAAAGCAAGTGCAATAGCATCTGAAGTTCGTGCGTCGATTATTTCTTCGATTTTATCTCTTTCGCAAATAATACTTGAAAAGAAGACCCCATCAACTAGTTTGTGAATAATGACTTGTTTGACAATGATATCAAATCTATCGGCAAAGTTTTTAAATAAATCATGTGTTAAAGGACGTGGTGGTTTGATTTCTTTTTCGAGCGCAATTGCTATAGATTGAGCTTCAAAAGCACCTATAACTATAGGTAATTTTCGTTCCCCATCAACTTCATTTAAAATTAGAGCATAGGCTCCGTTTTGTGTTTGGCTATAGGATATGCCTTTTATTGTTAATTTTACTAAACTCATTATCTAATTACTACTAAGTATATTTTGTACTTAAAGATTATAAAATAAACCAATTGCTTTTAATCTAGCCCTGATGGGAGCGGTATCTTTTTGTTTCGTTAACAACGGAACAAAAAATAAAGCGTACAGCAGGAAAATGGTTGGCAAATATACACCATTACATTCGCTCCAAAAATAAAAAAAAGAGCTATCTAAACAAAGATAACTCTAATTTTAATATAATATATTTTTGAACAACTAAAATATTAAGCGTTACTTGCTTTGAATGCTTTTAATTTTTCAATTAATTGTGGTACTACTTCGAAAGCATCTCCTACTACACCATAATCAGCAACTTTGAAGAAAGGAGCATCAGCATCTGTGTTGATAACAACCTTTACTTTTGAAGAGTTTATTCCTGCAATGTGCTGAATAGCTCCTGAAATTCCAACAGCTATATATAAATTGGCAGCAACTGGTTTTCCTGTTTGTCCAACGTGCTCACTGTGAGGTCTCCAGCCAATATCAGAAACTGGTTTTGAACATGCAGTTGCAGCTCCAAGAACTCCAGCTAATTCTTCAATCATTCTCCAGTTTTCAGGCCCTTTCATTCCTCTTCCAGCAGAAACTACAATTTCAGCATCGGCAATGGTTACTTTTCCTGTTACTTTTTCTACGTTTTCTACTTTTATATTGAAATCAGCATCGTTTAATGATGGAGCAAAGTCTTCCTCTGTTAATGTAGTACTAGCCTCAAATAAGCCGTATGAGTTTTTAGCTAATCCTATTATTTTTACATCAGAAGAAATTTCAGTTACATTAAAAGCTTTATTAGAGAATGCAGTTCTTTTTACTTGAAATGGTGAAGTGCTTACGGGTAAAGCAACAACATTAGGAGCATAACCTGCTTGTAAACCTACAGCAACAAGTGGAGCTAAATATAAACTATCTGTTGTTGAAGATAAGACGATTAATTTTGTGCTTTCTTTTTCGGCGGCTTGTTTAATGGTATCTGCATATGCTTTTGCGCTAAATGTAGCAAATTTATCGTTGTTTATTTTTAATACTTTAGAAACACCATATTTTGATAATTCTGAAACGTCGTTTGTGTTTATGGTTAAAGCAGTTACGTTTGTTCCTATTGTGTCAGCTACTTTTTTTGCATAAGAAGCAAGTTCAAGTGCTACTTTTTTAAATTTCCTTCTGCTGATTCAGCATATATTAAGATTGACATTTTTTTTGAGTTTAAGAGTTTAAAAATAGTTTAAAAGTTTAAAAGTTTAGATTTAACTGAACACTAAAAACTGAATACTGATTACTAGATAACTTTTGCTTCGTTGTGAAGTAAGTTAATTAATTCATCTAAATTATCAGCATTAATTAATTTTACTGCCGATTTAGGTGCTGGTTTTTCAAAGCTTACTGCTTTTGTCAAATTATTGTCTGAAGTAGATTCAATTACAGTTAAAGCCTTTGAACGAGCCATCATGATACCTCTCATGTTAGGAATACGTAAATCTTTTTCTTCAACTAATCCTTTTTGACCACCAATAATTAATGGTAATGATGCAGTTAATGTTTCTTTGCCTCCATCAATTTCTCTAATTGCTTTAGCATTTGAACCTTCAATTTCTAAACCAGTGCAAGAATTAATGAAATTATAACCTAAAAGACCAGCAAGCATACCAGGAACCATTCCTCCATTGTAATCTAAAGATTCTTTTCCAGCAATAATTAAATCATAATTTCCTTGTTTAACAACTTCTGCAAGCTGTTTAGCTACAAACATTCCATCTGTAGGGTTTGCGTTGATTCTAATTGCTTCATCTGCACCAATCGCAAGTGCTTTTCTTAGAGTTGCTTCTGTTTCTGCTTCACCTATATTTACAACCGTAACATTTGCATTTTGTTTTTCTTTGAACCAAATTGCTCTTGTTAAACCAAATTCATCATTTGGGTTGATTACAAACTGAACTCCGTTTTTGTCAAATTCAGTATCTCCATTTGTAAAATTAATTTTTGACGTTGTATCTGGAACGTGACTAATGCAAACTAATATTTTCATTTTTTTACTTTTGAAATTTAATAATACGAAATTACAAAAAAACTTTGAAAATACTATGCATGCATAATAAATTTTTCATTTTTTTTCATTTTTCGTCAAAAAATAATGAAATAGAATACTTCTTTCAGCGTTAAGAGAATAATTTTTTTATATATTTGAACATTACTTAGGTAAGATCTTAAGAAAAAACAAACAATGAATACCAAAAATCAAATAAAAACTCATTTTGACAGTAAAGTGATTATTTTTTTCATGATAATTTTTATTTTATCATGTGGCTTATTGGCATTTAAAAAATCGAATGCAGTAGATTGTGATGAAGTGAAATTTAAAACCGATGAAACAATTTATTATGAAAATAAGCTAATTACTTTTGAAGACCAATCAGAAAAAGCATTCTCATGGAGATGGTACTTTGGTGATGGAAGCGAAATATCTTATAAGTCTAAAGTTAGCCATGTTTTTAAAAAGCCTGGAAAATATACAGTAAAATTACTTGTAAATGAAACTTGTGACATTGAAAAAACTATTTTGGTTTTACCAAAACCTATTGAAGTAGTTAAAGAAAAACTAGTGGTTGATTTTGAAGCTCCAACAAGAGTTAACCAAGGTGAAGAAGTGCAGTTTTTTGATAGAACTAATGGAGCTGATGCTTGGGATTGGAAATTTGGTGAAACTGGTAAAACAGATAGTAAAGTTAAAAATCCGAAATACACTTTTAAAAGTATTGGAGTTAAAAAAGTTATTTTAGTAGTTGATAACGATAGTAAAAATATTATGTACAAAGATGTTATTGTAATGTCTGCACTTAAAGTAAAAAAAACAATTACTCCAAAGAATCAATATAAACCAGTTGATTCTTCAAAAGTTTATGTTGAGCAACCAAAAGTAATTGCTACTCCTGTTAAAACAATAAACGAAACTCAGTTAACTAGTTTATTGTATGCTATTTCTGAGGATAAATTATCTATTGCAGATTTTAAATCTAATTTTGTGAAGAGTTACAACCAAGAGTAAAATTACAAGATGGTAAATACTGTTCACTGGAACAATTGTACAAGTTGATCAAGAATAAGGGGATTAAAATACGAAAAGTTACAATATATAAACAACCAGA
>JAAURU010000385.1 GCA_012032075.1 Flavobacterium sp. | reverse complement strand
ATGCTTTTCGAATTCTTGTTTTTTTACTATTCCTAGCGAAAAATCAATTTTTACACATGGCTTTTTTTATAACAACCACAATTTTCAATATAAATTTGTTTTGTTTGTAAAGTAAATGTAGGTTATTTTTTAAAAAAATATTATAAAAATCCCTAATGAGTTTTAAAGTTTGTAAGGTATTATTTTAAATGATTATAAATTCTATAAGTTCTTTAAAATCTTGAAAGTATTGTTTCCAATATTTAAAAAATAGATACTTGAATTTAAGCTAGAAATATCAATTCGGTGACTAGCAGTAGTTATTTCTCTGGATAATACCGATTGTCCGTTAACCGAAACAATATTATATTTCATATTTTCAGTGAAATTGATATTGTTTATTGTAATTACATCAGCAGCTGGGTTTGGGTAAATTGAAATGCCAGTTTTTTCAAAAGTGTCAGCTGATAATGTGTTAATTAATCCATCTCTATCATATCTTGAGAAGAATTCCCAAATTCTTATTGAAGCATTTTCTCGAAGTCCAGCAGTTGTTGTTTTTGGCCATTCATGTCCTCTTCCAGTAATTTTTAAAAATTCTACAGTTGCTCCATTAGTTCCATTTGCATATACATTTCTTTCTGAAGCAGAATTGATATTGGATACTGTTGGATTTGCATTTGTATTATTAAAATTTTTCCAATAATTGAAAACATTACTCAAAGCAGTTCCACCATTTCCACCATTTATAGGAATTGTCGTGTCATTTGTTCCAGTAATTTGCATTATTGGCATTTGGTGTTGCGGATTACATGTTGGATTATTTCCGCTTATCCAATTTGGATTCATACTTCCTGCTACAGAAGCTATGGCTGCAATTTTACCACTTAACTCACAGGCCAATCGATAACTGAAAAAACCTCCATTTGAAAAACCAGCAGCATATACTCTTTTGTCGATTATACTATAGTTTGCAGCAATGGCATCAATTAAGCTACTTGCAAATCCTAAATCGTCTGCATTTCCTCCAAAACTTAATCCAATATTCCAACCCGAAAAGAAACCTCCTAATCCTTGAGGAATGGCAAAAATAAAGTTATTCGCATCGGCAATAGCTTCCATTTGAGAATCGTTGTACATAGTACTAATTGTATTAGTAAACCCATGAAAAAGTAATACTAAAGGAACTGGCTGAGATGCATTATAATTAGCAGGAATGTAAATTGAGTATTGTCTGTTTCCTGAAGAATGTTGTAACGTTTGGTTTTGTAAGTATTGCCCTTGTCCATTATTTTGACCAAAGCCAAGTGTTGCAAATACTGTAAGTAGGGTAAAAAATAAGAGCGTTTTGATTTTTTTTGTTGTAGTAATGATTTCATTTTGTTTTTGTTTGTTTTTTTATAAACTTTAAAATTAAAATATTTCTGCACGCATACTAAAACGATGAGAAAGTTAAAATAAAGTTAATACCGATGAGGTGTTTGAAAATTGGGTGAAAATAGGTGTTTTATTTAAACTTTATTTTACCAACGGGTTGAAATCTCGTTGTTACAATATGAGTCGTTCCTATGGAACTTGAGGGTTTGTGTTGTGAATTTATTTTTGATGAGACAATTAGGAACCACACGAAAGGATTCGTGCGGTAGCGAGGGTAAGGGTAGCTATGACTAAAAGTGAAGGAAAACACTAAAAAACCAAGCAGAAACTACTTCCAAAAAAAAGAGGCGTAATAGCCTCTTGAAATTCTTATAACTCATTTATTGAAAAACCCATAGTTGCGGAATCTCAGCGGTTCCGTTCAACACGTGTTTACTTCATAAAGTTATATTTTGTTAGGAATTCAGTGAGTTTTATTTCATTGTTCGTGCTACGCACGCAACGAAACTCTTGCTGTTAGCGGTAGTTTTTATTTGTGAATTTCTGTAATTGCTTCATACAATTTATCTTTCCATTCACTTAATAAATCATGTAATTTTAGAACAGTTTTTTCTTGATTGCTGATGAAAAGTTTTTCGCCCATAAGATATGAACTCATATTTACAGAATAAGTTTCTCCATGATGATTAAAATATATAGAACTATGAGAAACATCTTCTGGCACATATTTTCCATTAAACGTTGAGTAAAGTTCTTGTAATTCTATTTGTTTAGTTTCATTTATCTCGTTTATAGTTTCAATAATATTTTCAGGGATTAAATTACTTTTATAGATTGAGTATAATCTTTTTGGTATTGGATATTTATACCAAACAAGTTTAATCTCGAATGATAAATCTTTGTGAATTAATAATGTGATATTTCTTGGGATTTCACATAAACCTGCGGAATAATTATATACTAGAAAATATTCTTCCTTTAATGTTTTATCGGAATTCAAATATTCGTCTCTAAAAATTGTCGATATTTAATGACATGTGATTTTTTTAAAATTACCGCTAACGTTCCCGCGCTACACGCAGGTTGGGTTAATAATTCTATTTTTTCTGTTTTGCCAAAATCTTGGCTGATATTGCTATTCTTTAAATTCAACACCATTGCCCAACTTGCTTGTAGCGTGTGTTGGTGGCTGTTTTTCTTTTCTGTTATACTAATCTAGCAAATATTTTCTTATGTTTGTTAAATATTCAAGAAAGGTTACTCTAAATTAAACCAAGCCTGCAAATGGAACTGAAGTTTGAAATTAAAGTATCCGCAAAATTTATTAAGAAGCTAATAGTACTAATCTCGGTTAGTGCATTTATTTTAGCTCGCTTACACTTGTTGTAAGCTACTTGAAATGGTTTGTCTACGGACTGTAAAATTACGGGTTGGATACTAAAGTAAGAATAATGTACGCTCGCCATAAAGTTAAGATGGTCTTAACCCTTTCTTGAATATTTTAACAATTTAATTTTATATTTATGAAAGCTGTCTATGATTTAGAATTACCTTATGATGTTGCTGTTACGACTTCTGATAATGATAGTTGTTTTATTGTGTTTTTATTTTCTTCTCCTGAAAAATCGGAATGCTTTTATAATGCTTTAATTTTTAATCGAGAATGTAATTTAGAAGTTTTTGAAGAACCTGATGGTAAACACACTTTCTATTTTCAGTCTTCTAATTCTCCGCAAACTTGGGTAATTAAAACAGATAGAACTTTAGAGAATAATTCACAGTTAAAATTGATAACTGACAAAGATTATAAAGAGTACAGTTACCTTACTTGTGGCTACAAAATCGAGCAACAAGTTTTTTATCCTCAAGATGTGGCTTATCCGCTATTTCTGTCTTATTTTCAAGAGTAGTTCCTGTATAATTATCTACACTTGATATATAGATTGGTTTTTCAGGTGTTTCTTCTAATTGTTCAAATACTTTCACGTTTTATTTTAGGTTTTTAAAAACGTTTTTGGTTTCCGAGGTATTTCTCTCAAAATTGCCACCGACTTGTATATATGCGCTACAAAGTATCTCCAATCTACTCAAATGTAGTTGTATATACGAATGTTTGCTTAGTTTTTTATTCTTTCAAATATAAACTATTACCTATTAACAAGCAATAGGTATAAATACCCGTTTTTTGTTTATGTAAAGGTAATGAGGAGTTTATTTTGTTTTTTACGGGAATGCGTACTTGCTGTAATTTTATTCTATTTATTTTTTGAGTTATAATATGATAGTGTTTTAAAATTATTTCCGTGATTAATAGCCCCGATTACTTTGTCAGTTCGCTTCGCTCGTGTGTAGTGGAAATCCTTTTCTTTTTTGTCCTTCGATACTACGGCAAGCTCTGTAAAGCCAAGCTAAGGATGACAAAAAAGAAAAGATTGCAACGGATAA
>JAAURU010000384.1 GCA_012032075.1 Flavobacterium sp. | reverse complement strand
TCCAAACTAAATTTTTTTGAAGTAACATTTTTGTAAAAGTAACTATTTTTTAAAAATAATAACGTAATATATAATGAATTGTTACACCAATAAAAGTTTTTAGAATTTGTATTTTTGTAAAAAAATAAAAAAATGTTTGATAAAGAAAAAGTATTAGCGGTTTGTAAAAAAATGTCTCAAAATACCTTGATGCAAACTCTTGAAATAGAATATATAGATGCAGGTGAAGATTTTTTAAAAGCAAAAATGCCAGTTAACCCGAGAGTGCATCAGCCTATGGGTCTATTGCATGGTGGTGCTTCAGTAGCTTTAGCAGAAAGTGTAGGTAGTGCTGCATCTGTTATTTTTATTGATTCCGAAAAGTTTGAAGTAAGAGGAATTGAAATAAGTGCCAATCATGTGAAAGCAAAAAGAGATGGAATTGTTTATGCAACAGCTAAAATTATTCATAAAGGAAAAAGTATTCATCTATGGGAAATTAGAATTGTAGATGAAAATGATAATTTAATATCGTTGTGTAAATTGACTAATATGATTTTACCAAAGCGAAAATTGTAATGCAAGAAATTTTAGCAAAAGCAGAAACATATTTTAAAGATTTATTGCCTTTTGTTCTTTATATAAATCCAAATTCTAATCAATTGAATGCTTATTTTCAATTAGATGCTACATTAGAATTATTTAAAGGACAATCTGGATTTGTTTTTGCACCATTAATAGTAGTGAAAAATACTGTATTTCTTATAAAAATAGTTTTTTTTGTTCCAATGAAATTAATTCTTCAGAAAATATAGTAACTTCTGAAATTACCCTTTCTGAAACCATAAAAGAACAAACTAACTTTGAATTACTAGTTAGTGATGCAGTTAAATCAATTCAAAATAAAGTATTTGATAAAGTAGTTCTTTCTAGAAAAGTTACTCTTGATTCGTCTTTAGATATTTTTGCTTCTTTTAAAAATTTGATTACCAATTATACTACTGCTTTTCGGTATTTATTTTATCATCCAAAAATAGGAACTTGGATGGGAGCAACACCTGAACAATTGGTTAAAATTGAAAATTACCAATTAAACACTGTAGCATTAGCAGGAACACAATTGTTTTCAGAAAATGTTGTTTGGCAACCAAAAGAACTTCAAGAACAACAATTTGTAACCGATTTTATAACCAATGAATTGCGACCGTTTTCAAAGAATATAGTTGTATCAGAACCTTTTACGACAAAAGCAGGATTATTGGCACATATTAAAACAACCATTTCAGCTATATTAAATAATAATTTAGTTTTATAAATTTATTAAACACATTACATCCTACACCAGCAGTTTGTGGTTTGCCTAAAGATAAAGCTTTACAGTATATACTTGAAAATGAAAATTATGATAGAAAATTTTATACTGGTTTTTTAGGCGAATTTAATACTAAAGATACATCTAATTTATTTGTAAATTTACGATGTATGGAAATTGATACTACTACAGTTAATTTATATGTTGGTTGTGGAATAACGAGTGGTAGTGACCCCAAAAAAGAATATATTGAAACCCAAAATAAATTGGGAACCATGTTGAAAATTTTAAAAGTAAAGTAATGAAGTTAGACATATTAGCTTTTGGAGCACATCCAGATGATGTTGAATTAGGTTGTAGTGGAACTATAGCTAAAGAAATATCTTTAGGTAAAAAAGTAGGAATAATAGATTTAACAAGAGGAGAGCTAGGAACAAGAGGTACTGTAGAAACAAGAGCCAAAGAAGCTTCAGATGCTGCAAAAATTTTAGGTGTTGCTATTCGTGAAAATTTAGGTTTTAAAGATGGATTTTTTGTAAACGATGAAAAACACCAATTAGAAATTATTAAAATGATACGTAAATATAGACCAAATATCGTTTTATGTAATGCTATTGATGACCGACATATTGATCACGGTAAAGGAAGTAAACTTGTAAGTGATGCTTGTTTTTTATCGGGTTTAATTAAGATTGAAACTGAAATTGATTCGATAAAGCAAGAAGTATGGAGGCCAAAACTGGTGTATCATTATATACAATGGAAAAATATTGAACCACATTTTGTTGTTGATATTAGTGGGTTTATTGAATTGAAAATGGAAAGTGTTTTAGCTTATAGTACCCAATTTTATGATCCAAATTCTAAAGAACCTGTAACTCCTATAACATCAAAAAACTTTTTAGATTCCATAAAATATAGAGCGCAAGACCTAGGAAGATTAGTAGGAGTGGAATATGCAGAAGGGTTTACTGTAGAAAGACATTTGGCAGTCAATAATTTAGATAATTTGATATAAAAAAATATCTTTTTTTCTTTGCAGAATACTAGAATAGTACTATATTTGCACTCGTTAAAAACAAATGGTGATTGTAGCTCAGTTGGTTAGAGCATCGGTTTGTGGTACCGAGGGTCGCGGGTTCGAGCCCCGTCTCTCACCCTTAAATTTACAAAGCATTGAAGCAATTCAATGCTTTTTTTATTTTAAAAAAAGTTGTAAAATCATTATACTACCAATAATAAGAACAAGTATTAATGAAATTTGCTTAAATCTATCTTGTGGAATGAATTGTAATATGTATTTACCAATATAGGTTCCTACCAAACCAATTACAAACAAAAAAGGTACATATATTAAATATTCTTTGTGAATATAACCATTACTAATATAAACTATAGTTCTAGTAAAGTCAATAGCAAAATCAATTGCGGCAGAAGTTGCTATAAAAACCGATTTTTCTAAATTAAATGCTGCCATAGTAATACCTCTTATTGCACCACCAGTACCTAATAAACCAGCAGTAAAACCTGAGAATGAACCACCTATTATAGATTCTTTACGTTCTGGTTTTATAATCAATTCTTTTTTTATTATAAAAAGTAAGCTAAATCCTATCAGAAAAATGGCTAATAAGATTTTTAGAATAAAAGTATCTAAATATTTAGATAATAATCCACCAATAATTACAAATATAACTGAAGGAATTCCTATATTTAATAATAGTTTTTTATCTAATCCTTTACGAAATAAAGCAATCTTACTACTATTACTAGACAAATGAAAAATTGCTGTTAAACCTAAAACAGTTTGGAAATCAAAGAAAAAACTAGCTAAAGGAACAAAAAATACTGATGAACCAAAACCTCCTATTGTTCCAATAATTTCAGCTAAAACAGCAAAAAATAAAAAGAGAAAGCTAATTTTTTGAAACATTATTGTAATAATTTAAACCAAATATAAATAAAAAAACTCCTGAAAATCAGGAGTTGTGAAAGTTTTGTATAAATAACCTAATTATAATTTATGCATGTTTTGAGCTAAGGTTTCAATAAATTTACCAATAGGTCCTTTAATCATCATAGCCATCATTGCATTAAATTCTCCGTCAAATAATAACTGTATTTCTGTTTTATTTTCTTCTAATGTTGTAATATTAGAAGTTAAAGTAAACGGTAATTTACTTGAAGCAGCTCCTAAAACTATTTTAAAATGTGGTGTAGCTTCTTTTTTGACTAGTTTAATTTCTGGCATTCCCTTTAAACCAAATTCAAAGCAATTTTCATCAATAACTTCAAACTTAGCAATATTATCTGGCATTAATTTTTCAAAATTTTTAATATCTTGTAAGGCATTGAACATATATTCGGCCGATTTTTCTACAGTAACTTTTGTACTTTCTAAATTCATTATTTTATTTTTTATTTATTTTTAAACTTCAACATTCCAAGTTGCAGGACTAGTTCTCCATTCTTGTAATGCGGTTATTTCTTCTTGGTCGATATATTTTTTATTTATCAGCCTCT
>JAAURU010000383.1 GCA_012032075.1 Flavobacterium sp. | reverse complement strand
AGCTCCTTGGTCTCCATCATCTATTGACCAAATATTATTTTGAATAAAAGCCCCATTTTATAATTAGGGTCTTGATAAATACCATATTGTTCTGTTATAGTAGTAGTTCCATTAGCTGTAACTGCTCTTTCTGTACTACTATCTTTTGAGATAACTTCATCTGTTAATGGTTCTTCCGAACAAGAAGTCAAAAACAGTACACTTACTGCAATTAAAAAATAATTTTTCATAATTCGTTGATTTTTGGTTATTTAATAGTTGTAACTATAACGTTATAGTTATTGGTGTAAATGTATTATTAATAAGGTTTTTTTATTATCTCATTTGAAGCAAAAACTATAAATCATGTTGCGGTTTTTTGTTTAAAAAGTAAAGATGCTTCATTTTTTTATAGTTTTATTTTTATATATAATAAAAAAAATATAATAAAAAAATATATTATTCTTATTTTAAAGTTATTCATTTCTTTATTAGATATTAAAATTTTTAAAATTGAAACTTTAAAATTAATATTTGAATAATATAATTTGTGAGGATTAATTAAATGATGTCACTTCATGTGGAGTCGAGAAGTATTGTTTACAAAGTACATGTTCTCAATATTTTTTAAGAAATTTCTATCCACATTCGTTAAAATCGAACTAACGTTAATTATAATAAAGTAAAACGATTTTATAGAAACAGATTTTATTTAATTGAGATGATTATTAGCTAATTGATTAGTTTTTTAAAGTTTTAGAAGTAACGACATTGTTTTAAAAAGATTTCCTAAACATCCAAATCAAACAACTTCCGCAATAATTCAATAGTAGGATTAATGCTTTTTAGTTTTTTCATATTTTTCAATAGGAGTGAAGGCATATTTAGTTTCGGTAGTTTCATTAACCTTTACTTCTATGGTAATATCATGATTGTGTAGTTTGCCTCTTAAATAGCCTAAAAGATCATGATAACCGGTTAAAAATTCTTCTTTCGTACTTTCATTTGGTAATTCCAAAGTAATTGTAGTACCATTCATAATAGGATCATTCATTTGCATATAAGTTGCCATTAAACGTTTCCCTTGATCTGTTAATCGCTGTGCAAATTTATTCCATAGTAGTAGCATATCAGTTTCCGTGAAAGCTTCTGTTGGTAATTCTTCATGGTGTTTAACATGAATGGCTTTATTAGCTTCTAATTCTTTTTTAGCTCTTATACTTGATAATGAAAGGGCTGAGATTTTCGGACTGTTGTCGGTTGTCTGTTGTTTGTTATCCTTTGCAGGTTGTGGGTTGCCAGTTGTGGGTTGTCTGTTGTCGGTTATCGGTTGTGTGTTTTGAGTTGTTTGTAATTCACTTACTGCTTCCAGCTTCCAGCTTCCATCTTCCTGCTTCCCACTTCCAGCATCCAACTTCCCGCTTCCATCTTCCATCTTCCAGCTTCCCGCATCCAACTTCTTAACCTCAGTAATCGAATAATTAGTATTTCTAAAATAAGTAGCTGGAATTATATAGGATTCAGCTTTTTTTTTTCTCCATCAGGAGTGATAGAGGCTAATTGCATTAGGCATAATTCAACAAGTAATCGTTGATTTTGACTGTTTTTGTATTTTAAGTCGGTATTATTAGCTAAATCTATTCCTTCTAGTAAAAAGGATTGTGAGGCTTTTTGCGCTTGAGCAGCATACAAACTTTGTGCTTGTTCACCAGCTTCTAAAAGCGAAAGAGTGACTGGATTTTTACACACTAATAAATCTCTAAAATGTGACGCTAATCCAGCAACAAAATGGTGTCCGTCAAAACCTTTAGCTAAGATTTCATTGTATGCGATTAATAACTCTGGAATTTTATTTTCTAGTAATTAAATCGGTTATTTTGATATAATATTTCGAAATCTAGTACGTTTAAATTTTCAGTAACGGCTTGTCTGGTTAGGTTTTTGCCACAATAAGAAACTACACGATCAAAAATGGACAACGCATCTCGCATGGCTCCATCTGCTTTTTGAGCAATAATGTGTAGCGCATCATCTTCAAAAGTTACTCCTTGTTCTGTTGCAATTTCAGCTAAATGTTCTTTGGCATCATTAACGGTAATTCTTTTGAAATCAAATATTTGACATCGTGAAAGTATCGTGGGAATAATTTTATGCTTTTCGGTAGTTGCTAAAATAAAAATAGCATGCTTAGGTGGTTCTTCTAATGTTTTCAGGAAAGCATTAAAAGCCGCTTGCGAGAGCATGTGCACCTCGTCAATAATATATACTTTGTATTTTCCTGTTTGTGGAGGTATTCGAACTTGGTCAATAATACTTCTAATATCATCTACACCATTGTTTGAAGCTGCATCTAATTCGAATACATTAAAAGAGAAATCTTCATTAGGATCATCATAGCCTTCTTGATTGATTTTACGGGCTAAAATTCGTGCACAAGTTGTTTTTCCAACGCCTCTTGGTCCTGTAAATAATAAGGCTTGTGCTAAGTGATTGGTTTCAATGGCATTTAATAAAGTATTAGTAATAGCCTTTTGTCCCACAACATCTTTAAAGGTTTGCGGACGGTATTTTCGGGCTGATACTATAAATTGTTCCATGGCTATGATTGAACTACAAATATAGCTTTAGAAAAATCAAATAACAAACTAGATTATCAAAATTGAAGCGAATCTTTAGAAAAGTTATTCACAATAATTTTATAATTTAATCGCTTGTCTCTTTCTTTTTTTAATTTTTAATTGGATTAGCATTTTAGCTACATCGGAAGTTGAATTTGCCGAAGCTCCATTTACAAAAACACCTTTTTTACCTTCTTTTGATTGAATACCATAAACTGTTGATTCATCATCGGGATTTGTATTGCCTTCATATCTATAGATATAATTGATTTTGAAATCATCGGGATTTTGTTCGATTTCTTCTTCATGAATATTGAAATCATAGTCGTATCCTTTTTTCTTAAGTAACTTTAAAGCCTCTGATACAGAAGCATAATGATATATTTTTGACATAGCTTAACTATTTAATGTTTTGATTTCTATAAAGTTACCATTTTAAATGGATTTTATTTTTAAAGTAATGTTAAAGTAAAGTTTAAAATTTTTCAAAGAAGCATATTCAAAAAAAAGAGTGTCTTTAACAGACACTCTTTAGAGTAATAGTAAATAACAATATTAGTTTTATTATGACAAGACAAACCATTACTTATTACTCTATTTATTTTCATTTTTTGTATTGATTGTGGAACTAGCAGTCGTGTTAGGAAAAAACTGTCTTAATTCATCTACTTTTCCAGTATAACCTGGTGTTTTAGTACTCGATTTGTATTTACTATAATCATAATCGGTAAGGGCATCTTGGTAGTTGTCATAATCATGCACAATTTTAAAATCGCTTAACATTCGCGTTAAGGTTGTTAAACGATCTAGTCTTGTATCGGCAAAAACACGATCTTGATAATCGGCTTCAAACTCTGTCCAGTCTACATCTGGTGAAGCTAGTGAAACTTGCGTTTGGTTGAATTCTCTGCATTTGTTTACCAATAACTTATTGGTTTCATTAATGCTCCCAAACTTTTGACGCTCTTCTGTTGATAAGTTTTGCGTTACCTGAGTTAAATTTTCCTCAATGGTTGTTAAAGCATCATCAATAGCTTGCTTTTGTGCTGGAGTAAGGTGGTACACTCCTAAATTGTTTAATGACATATTCTTGTTATTTAATTGTTATATATAGATATTTACAAATGGCATGCCACAAATCGTAAGAAAACCGTTATAAATATGTTAAATAGGTAAAATAACCTAAAATACGTCTCTCTACGTAAAATTTTATGGATTACT
>JAAURU010000382.1 GCA_012032075.1 Flavobacterium sp. | reverse complement strand
CTATCAATTTTTGTAAAACTGTACTTAAATCAAAAAACAAGCCTCGTTTAAATCACTTTAAATGAGGTTTATTTTTAATTTATTATCTTAAAATTAGCTTTTTGGAGAGGTTGTGCAACAGCTACCGTTGTTGGCGGTAGTTTTTATTCAAACTTCAATACTTCAATATTTTCTACTTGCATTAAGTATTTTTCTAAAAACCCAGTATGTGATGCACCAATTATAATGAGAATTTTCTTGTTTGGGTTACGAGCTACTAAATTTAAAATATTTGCAGATATATTTAAATTTCGCATCTCCCACAAATAGTATCTCGCTTTGTCTGATCCCGATTTGAAGTCTGTTCCTAACCAAATTTTCCACTGCGCATTGAAATCGCCGTTTTTATATTCCGTACTATTTAAAAAAGAATATAAATTATAGAAATCACCAGATTTAATGGATGATTCTGTCAACTCATTTACTTTTTGAAAAACCGGTAATTCATAAATACCAGAAAAAAGTTCAGTATTGGCTTTAAAGTCTTCCATAAAATTTGGATAATATTTAAACAAAAGTGATTCGTCTTGAAAATTATCGATGGGGTCCAATCGATTTAACTTTTCTTTTATTGCAAGTTGCATAGCCAAGCTGTAATATTCATTCTTGCTAGTCATTTCTTTTTCCATAATGCCAGCAATATACTTTTCAAATTCTGTTGTGAATGTAGACTTGTCTTCAATCATGGCGTACTGTAACACTGCTGACGGTAAATCTGTAATCGCCAGGTAATAGAAAATCAATTGCTTGCGGTCTTTTGAGTCAAGTTTTTCCTTGTTCAAAAGTTCCAGAATAAATTTTTCAGCATCCAGAAAAGTTACTTGTTGATTAATTCTAATAGTGTCTGCAATTTCTAGGTATCGGACACCGAATCCCCCTTTAGTAATTCCATCGAACGCTTGATCATTTCTTGATTTAATATCATTTAATAATTCACCAGACATTTTCTCTATTCCAATAACATCAAAATTGAATGAATCAAGTCTTGCAATGACCTTATCAAGCATAGAGACCTTAAATCCTTCAATATTGTCCAGATGAGAAGTCCCCAATATCAGTACTTGACTTTTATCATCTTGACTATATGTTGCAGGGATTAATAAACAAGTGAATATAATTATGCATACGATTTTCATAAAAATGAATTTAGATTTATAGAGTGACGATTCAGTAGGTAGAAATGTTACATTGGTTTTATCAATTACCGCCAACGTGTTGCCGCTTGCAGAAGTGGCGGATTAAAAAAGCCTAAACTTTCGGTTTTTGACTGATTTTGCAAATACAAAACCAACTTTGTATTAAGCCCAAAACCTGCCATTTATGCAACAAGCACAGCGATTTTGCACTATTGCTAGTTTTTCTTGGATTGAACTTCTTTCTTCACGAAAATATTTTATCTTAGCAGAAAGTACGCAGTTCGCTGGCATCGCAACAGTCGCGAAGCCACGGAACGTTGTAGGATATTTTCGAGAAACAGAAAAGTAAAAAAGAAACAAAATGGAATCTTCAGAATTGTCAGATTTTTTTGAAAATCAAAACCTAAATATTTCAAATGAATTTTGGACTGTAGAAATTTCATATTCTAAAATAAACTTTGAAAGCAAAAAAATCGAAATTGAGAAAGTAATCGAATTTCAAAATGAATATCAATCAGATTCAATATTTGTATCAATCCAAAAAAAAATACCAAATCTTTTAAAAATATAGAATTAAATGGATTAGATGGTGGATTTTATCTTCATAAATCAACAGAAAATGATAAAAGTCAAACTGTAAAACTAAATGAAAATAATTTAATTATGAGTTTAGGCTTTACTATTTTGTCATTAAACTTAAAAGAAATCGAAATTGATTGGATTTTAAGACCTGATATTTCAGAATTATTTGAGTTTTATGATTTAGAAGATGACATATTATTGAGAGGTGAACATAGAATTTTCAGAATAGATAAAAATGGAAATATAAAATGGGAATTTGGCGGAAGAGATATTTGGGTAAACTTAGAAGGAAAAAGTGAGGTTAAGATTGAAGAAAATAAAATTAGACTTTTCGATTTTGAATCTAACGAATACTTATTAAACTTCAACGGTGAAGAATTAGCATACAAACCAAGAATTATAAAAACTAAAAAACCAACTTTTTTTAAAAATCCTAAAAGATGGTTTTATCAGAAAGTTTGGAAAAAATGACGGAAAATGGAAATAAATAAAAAAACATCCTACAACAGCTAAGGTTTCATTGTTGGCTCTTCGAGCCCAACGAAACCTTAGCTGTTATGTGCTACCCTTCTTTTCATTTGTCAATGTGTTGTCAAATAATATACAAGTCCAAAAACCGCACTAATACCAATCCAAGGTATCATTCCAATTTTAAGGCGATACATTGCAATGAATGAAATAACTGTCCAACCAAGAGTTATGTAGTCAAGTCCTGCGAATGAAAAATCCTTTGGAAAAATTACCACCTTGCCTAAATAAATTGTCAGGTTAAGAATTACTCCAACAACTGCTGCTGTAACAAGTGCAAGAATTTGTTTTACTCGTTTGTTTTCTTGTGTCCTTTCAATGATTGGTGCTCCAACGAGTATGAAAAGAAAGCAAGGAAGAAATGTGTAAAATGTAGTCGTTAAAAGTCCAAGTGTGCCCATTGCCAAAGAACCACCAAAATGATTATGTCCTGCCATAAATCCAACGAAAACAAGTACCATAATTAAAGGTCCTGGAGTTGTCTCACCAAGTGCAAGTCCGTCTAACATTTGAAGGTTAGTCAACCAGTTAAATTTCTCAACACTTACTTGTGCTACATATGGCAAAACCGCATAAGCTCCACCAAATGTTACAAATGCAGCTTGTGTAAAAACAAGGAAAGTTTTTTCCAAAATTCAAAGTCGCTTGTAAGAAAGTAAAATGCTATCAACGGAATTGACCAAAGCAAAACACCAACGCATACTTGTTTCCAAAACCTTGACGGCCTAAAGCCAATATTAGGATTAATAGTGTGCATGTTTATGTAAAATTCTTTTTCGCAAGTTCCTTTTGAGTAGTCGTATTGTTGCTTAAATCAAAGAATGTTGGAAAAAACTGTCGGCAAATTGTTGCTGTAATAATTGCCCCGACAATTATAAGTGGAAACGGAATATTAAAAAAGAAAATACAAATGAAAGCTGCAAAAGCAATAAAATAATGAAATGGACTAATGAGCGATTTTTTCCGATTTTGATTAGTGCAAGAATTACAATCGCAATTACGGCTGGCTTTAGTCCGCTAAATATTGCAAAAACCCAAGGTAAGTTTCCGAATGAAACATAAATTGCACTTAGTCCAAGCAGAATGAACATTGATGGAAGCACAAACAAAATTCCCGCTGCAAGTCCGCCCAAATTTCCGTGAAGCATCCAACCAATATATGTTGCCAATTGTTGTGCTTCAGGTCCTGGCAAAATCATACAATAGTTTAATGCGTGTAGAAATTTGCTGTCGCTTATCCACTTCTTTTTTTCCACTAGAAACTCATGCATAATAGCAACTTGTCCAGCGGGTCCACCAAAACTGATAAAACCAAGTTTAGTCCAAAATTTTAACGCCTCTTTAAAAGTCGGTTTCTCCATTTGTCAATTTAGTTTGTCATTGCTCACTCTTCAGTTAGGGTTGCACATAACGTTTCACGGCTTGGCGATGTGGCGGATTTTTAGCACAAAAGTTCAATAGAATTACTACTGTTGAACCTTGCACAAATGTTTCATAGAAGCACTTCAGCCGCCATATTGCCAAACCGTTGTGCT
>JAAURU010000381.1 GCA_012032075.1 Flavobacterium sp. | reverse complement strand
TACAAATTATTATGGTGTAAATACAGTGGTTAGTGGAGAAGAATTTAATGGGTTAAGTGCTAGTTGGATAGAAGTAGTAGGTGGAATGAAAGCTAAGATTTTTAATAATTTTTTTATGGGTTTCTCGCTTCGTTTAAATTATTTAGTAGCTGATAAAAAGCCTGAAAATTTTGATAATCTTTACATTCCTGGATTTAATAGAACTTACGATGGAAAATTTGGAGCTGGATTGAATTACACACTTAGTTATTTTATACCTATATATAAGAAAACAAAAACTAAAGTTGAATCAAAAAACATAAAAAAAGTTCCTTAATGGAACTTTTTTTATGTTTTTTACTATTATTATAAATTATAATGACAACTTACATCTACACTCTTAGCAATTTTTTTACTAACAATACTTGGTATTTTAATGTCAAAATCTTCAGGATTAACAGAGAAATTATTTTTATATCGATAGTATTTCCTGCTTTTTTATCATAGCAATCGAAGTAATATTTTTGGTTTTGCTATGTATTTCTAAAGTACCATTAATAATGTATTTTTGCGGAGTATCTGTTAATTTTGAAGCATCAAAATTTTCAATTTTACCTTTAAATATTGCTTTAGGATATTTTGTGCTTTCAATATAATTTTCATTAAAATGTTCTTCCATTAAGGCATTTTTAAAATGAAAACCTTTTACTAAAGCTAAGGCTGCAATTTCTCCAGTTTCAGTATTTAATATACATGAAACACCTTTACTTGTTGCTTTAACTTCTTCAAAAGACGGTACTGAAGCTTCAAATGTAATTTCTCCAGTTTTAGTAGCTTTTTTTCTTGAGATAAGGCTACATGACTTACAACTAAAAGTAATAATGCAACTGATTTTTTCATAATGCGTTTTTTTTTTAAATGAAAATTATTATTCTAATAAACCGTCTGTTTGCCATTTAGTTACAGCATCTATTGTAGTTTGAGGTAAACGGCTTCCACCTAGTGGCATCAATTCACTATCTCCTTGTGATCTTGAAATTCGATCTAAAAGTCCTGTGTTTAGTACTGAATTCTTTACCGTTGTATAGGTGTTTAAGGACATTGGTGCTCCATTTGAAGGTGTAGCTCCATGACAAGAAATACAATTATTATTGATTACTGTTTTTACAAAATTTGTATAGGTAATAGTTTCCGTTTTTGGAGCGTCTATCAAATCACTTTCAGAGTCATTCGTACAACTAGTTATTATTAGTAAACAAGGGATTAAAAATAAAATTAGTCTATTTTTCATAATGATTTTTATGTATTATTGATGTAAATTTAGGTTTTAAATTGTATTTATTAAAATTAATCATATTTTTGTTAAAAATACTACAAATATGAAAAAAATAAAATTATATTTCTGTTAATAATTATAATTATCTCAGGGTTTCTTGTTTACAATTATATTTACAAATCACATCGCGATATTAGTTCAGAAGAAGCAAGTTTTACTTTAACTGTTGAAACATTAGCAACTGATTTTAAGAATAATGAAGTTGAGGCTAATGCCAAATATCTTGATAAAACAATAAATGTTAAAGGTACAATTACTGAAATAGATACTGCTTCAAATGCTGTGATTATCGATAAAAATCTTTTTGTAGGTTTTCAAGAAAAAAAATTAAATGATTTAAAAGTAGGTTCTAGTATTTCAATAAAAGGAAGGTTTATTGGATATGATGAATTATTGGAAGAATATAAAATAGATCAAGCTACAATTATTAAATAACTACAACAAATATGAGAAAGATACTATTGCTGTTTTTTTTGCCATTATTTATATATGCACAAGATGATTTGCTTTCTGAAATTGATTCAGATTCAGCTTCGGTTTCTATAGAAACTGCCACTTTTAAATCGTTAAAAATTGTAAATTTAGAATCTACAAAGTTAGCTGCAAAAAGAGAGTTTTATTTTATTGTAGCGCATAGATTTGGCTCAATTAAGAATGGGTTTGATACTTTTTTTGGTTTAGAGATGCCAATACCCAAATTAAATTTTTATATGGTCTTAACGAATGGTTGACAGTTCATGTTTCCCGAAGTGGTTTTCAAAAATCATATGAAATGGCTGCAAAGTATCGATTAATGCCTCAACAAGTAAATGGTTTTCCTGTTACTATAGTAGGTTTTAATAGTATTGTTATAAATTCTGAGCTAGATAAAGTTTTATTACCAAAACTAACTTTTGAAAACCGATTAAATTATACGACTCAGTTATTAATTTCTAGAAAGTTTTCTGAAAATTTATCGCTAGAATTAGCACCAACTTATTTTCATGAAAATTATGTTGCTAATGATAATCAAGATAATAGCCAATTTGCAATTGGAGCAGGAGGAAGGTATAAAGTTTCAAAACGAATTGCTTTAACTATGGATTATGCTGCACATTTGAATAGAGCTTCAAGCGCATTAGCAAATAATCCTTTGTCTCTTGGAGTTGATATTGAAACTGGTGGACATGTATTCCAATTACACTTTACAAATTCACAGGCAATGAATGAAACAGGTTATTTAGGAAATGCTTTTGGTGATTGGGGTAAAGGTGATATTTTCTTTGGATTTAATTTGGTTAGAGTTTTTTAAACGATTTACTAATAAATTAAGCAAAAACAAAAAATCCAACAAATTAGTTGGATTTTTTTATTGATTCAAATAGGCTATTAAAACGGCATCTGCATTTTTAAATGTAGGTGGTTGTTCAATTATGTTGGCTATTCTTTTTTTGCTTAATTTCATAGTGATATCTGCTTCGGTTGTAAATAATAAAGCGGATAGAAAAGGATTATTAATATATGGAGTTAATTCAGATTCTAAATTTTCAATTTCATGAATTGAAGTTATTTCATGTTTTTCACCATCATATATTTTTTTGGTAAACGTGTATTTTAACTTATTATCTTCTAGATGTAATTTGATATAGATGTTTTGTAATTCGGGTTTACCAACGGTTTTTGCCAATGTTAATTTTGCAAAAGTTCCATCAGAAATACTTTCCTGAACCATTTTAAAAAATGTAGAATAAACAATTGTATTTGACATATTATAATCCTAAAGCGGTTTTTATATTTTCATCAAAAATCATATTGAAGAGTTGATTTTCTTTGTCTTTATTTAGAAATTTCCATTTATTATTTGTTGTAGGATCTGCAACTCCTATTAATGTAGAGCGTAATTCTATTTTAAATGAATTATTTGCTTTATCAAAAGTAACATTTTTTGCATCCATAGATGTTTTAAAAATACCTATCATCGTTTCATCATCTTCCATTGGTTTCTTAAACCGCATATTCATTACATTGTTGTGATCGATTAAACAGAATGTTTTGTCTCCTACCTTTTTTATTTCTCCAAAAGAAAATTGAGGATCAACTTCTATTAGTTTAATTGAAAAATCTTCGTTTTCCATCATTTGTCCATCGCCTTACTTACGGCATCTACCTTACCAATCGCAGACTTTATCCTATCTATTTCTTCTATTTTGGTAAATGGGGCGCTGATGGCTATCACAAGTTTATTTGAAGTGCTGCTCGCCTGGATATGCGCAGTGGCATCTTTCAGCAATGTTTTCTCTTCCGGTGTAAGCTCCTGGACGGAATCGAGCAGTGCAGAAAACCCGACAGAAGTATCTGCTTCAATTTTTTCATCGCCTTCTGCACCCATCTGACCAAGCATTTCCATCAGGGCACTCATATCTATTTGGGTGGTAAAGACGCCACTCCCGTTCGCTTTAACCGTAGTTTCCTGCACTACTTCAAAACAACCGGAAAGTAGGAGGATTAACAGGAAGGCGGGAATTAATAACCTTTTCT
>JAAURU010000380.1 GCA_012032075.1 Flavobacterium sp. | reverse complement strand
GGTCGCTTTATCCGAAAGTTTTCCAAAAATGTACAAGATCAAGTTGCCGAAAGTCAGGTGATTGTGGAAGAAACCATGCAAGGGATTTCTAATGTAAAAGCGTTTGCAAACGAATGGTACGAAATTGCCCGTTACAAAGGGAAAATTAGTGAGGTCGTAAAATTAGCCATCAAAGGAGGAATTTACCGTGGTTATTTTGCTTCTTTCATTATTTTCTGTTTGTTTGGTGCTATTGTAGCTGTCGTTTGGTATGGTGTTACATTGTGTATTAATGGAGAAATAGAAGGTGTTGGGGAATTAATTTCTTTTGTCTTATATTCAACTTTTATAGGTGCATCTTTTGGAGGAATTGCCGAATTGTATGCACAAATTCAAAAAGCCGTTGGTGCAACAGAACGTGTGTTTGAACTTTTAGATGAAGTGCCTGAAAAGATAAACGCAACTCAAAAGCATTCGGAAGAAAAAATTAAAGGAAATG
Organism: Flavobacterium sp.; assembly: GCA_012032075.1. GTDB lineage: Bacteria > Bacteroidota > Bacteroidia > Flavobacteriales > Flavobacteriaceae > Flavobacterium. The sequence continues at coordinate 3,356 of JAAURU010000380.1, read as the reverse complement.
TAAGCTTTAAGAATGTTGGTTTTTCGTATCCTTCCCGACCAGAAATTGAGGTTTTGAAAGACGTTAATTTTACGGCTCAATTTGGTCAAAAAGTTGCACTTGTTGGTCCAAGTGGTGCTGGAAAATCGACCATTTCGTCCTTATTACTACGTTTTTACGATATTGATAAAGGGGAGATTTTAATTGATGATAAGAATATTTACGACTATGATTTAGAAAACCTTCGTGGGAATATGAGTATTGTACCTCAAGATGTGATTCTTTTTGGAGGAAGTATTCGTGAAAATATTGCTTATGGTAAACCTGATGCCTCTGAAGAAGAAATTATACTAGCTGCAAAACAAGCCAATGCTTATGATTTTGTAAATGGTTTTCCAGAAAAATTTGATACACTCGTAGGAGAACGAGGCATAAAACTTTCGGGAGGTCAAAGACAACGTATTGCTATTGCTCGTGCGTTGTTGAAAAATCCAAGTATTTTAATTTTAGACGAAGCCACTTCTTCTTTAGACAGTGAAAGTGAAAAATTAGTACAAGAAGCCTTAGAAAATTTAATGGAAGGCAGAACCAGTATCATCATCGCCCACCGACTTTCAACCATTAGAAGTGCTGATGCTATTTTAGTCCTAAACGAAGGAAAAATTGCCGAATACGGAACGCACAAAGAACTACTAGAAATAGAAAACGGAATTTATAAGAATTTGAGTAATTTACAGTTTAGTGAATATTAGGGTTTATAATTAATAAAAAAACTTCCCGATTGTTAAATTCGAGAAGTTTGTATTGTAATTTAAAGAGGTTTAAAATTCCTTTTTTATAAATGCTTATAATAATTAGTTCAGAAATTTTACCTTATTAATATTACCGTTCGAATCTTCAATATTAAATATTAATATTTGATTCTTGATAAAATTATTTTTTATAATTAAACTAGTGCTATTAATTTTTTCATTTACAAATAACGATTTACCAGTTATATCAAAAATGCTAATTTTTTTAAGTTCATACTTTTTTGAAATTATTTCAATAAATTCATCATGTTTATTAATTTGAAAATTATTATTGAGTGTTACGTTACTATTAGATAAAGTACTAGTTCCACTTAATCGAAGTATTCTATTCTTTCCTTGTCCATTATAACTAGTAAACGCACCACCTAGTAAAATGTTACCTTCAGCATCAATACAACTAGCATTGACTTGATAATTAAATCCACTTCCAGTACTAAAATTTGAATCGATTGTTCCGTCATTGTTTAAAAGGATGATACGATTTACTGGGTTATTATTGAAAAGTATTAAAATTTCCACCCAAAATAATTTTACCATCATTTTGTATCGATATGGTGTTTACTGAAATATTTGCACCCTCTCCAACATTAAAACTTGTATCGATACTGCCATCTGGATTTAATCGAATTATTCTTTTTGCATTTGTACCATTATAACTACTGAAAGTACCACCAACAATTATCTTTCCATCATCTTGTATTTGAATAGAAAAAACTTGAAAATCAAACCCTATGCCAGTAGAAAACGAAGTATCAATTGAGCCATTTTCATTAAGTCTTACAATCTTATTGGAACTTACACCATTAAATAAAGTAAAAGCTCCTCCTACAATTATTTTACCATTTTGTTGTAATGCTATAGCAAGTACAGTATTGTTTGCTCCAGTACCAATAGTAAAACTAGAATCTAACGAACCATCACTATTTAAACGAGCGATTCTATTTGTATTTACTCCATTGTATGTATTAAAAAGACCACCTATTACTATTTTACCATCTGACTGAACTGCGGTAGTATTTACAATACCTATACCCGAAAAACCAGTTCCGAACATGTTGAAATTAGTATCTAATGTTCCATCAGCATTTAATCTAGCTATTCCTTCAACAGCTTGTCCATCATAGTTAAAGAATTCACCTCCAATAATTATTCGGTCATTTGGTAACACAGAAATAGTTTTAATTCTGTTATCAGGTCCTAAACCTGTATTAAATGAAGTATCTTCACTGCCATCCACATTTAATCGCGTAATGAATTTAGTTAATTCTCCATTATAAGATTGAAAGTTACCGCCTACAAGAATTTTTCCATCTTGTTGTGTCACGATTGTTTGTATGAAATTGTTAAAACCAGTTTGTTTATTATAATTGGAATCCAAACTACCATTACTATCTAGGCGAAATCCACCAACAAAAATTTTTTGATCATTTTGTTCTAGTAATGAGTAAAAGTTTGTGTTTTTACTTGGTACAAATAAATTGTCTATTGAGCCATCTGTATTTAAACGAATTAAGTTTTCATGTGAAGTTCCTTGATACGTTGTAAAACTACCACAACAATAATTTTTCCATTTTGTTGTACCAATAAACTATGTACTACATCGTCAAAACCTGAATCTGTTTGAAATGATGAGTCTAGAGAACCATCTGTATTCAACCTAACAATTTTATTTTGAGCAGTACTTGATACACTTGAAAAAGCACCACCTACAATAATTTTTCCATCTTGTTGCAAAGCAATTGAAGTAATGTAAAAATCGAAATGAGCAATTGCATTCAATGAAGAATCAAAGCTACCATCATCATTTAACCTAAAAATTTTTTCGGAAATTTGAGCACCAAATTCGTTATAAACAGCAAAAGTTCCACCTAAAAGTATTTTTATTGTTTGGTTGAACAATTATATTTTTTACAGTACCTAAAATGGAATTATTTGGTAAGAAAACTATGTCTAAACTTCCATCTGTGTTTAATCTGCATATATTACTTCTTGACACAAGAACTTTCATTGATACTAAATTCACCTCCAATAATTATTTTTTGATTTGGTAAAATTTTTATTGCATATACATATTCATTTGCATTAGTATTTACATTGAAACTGTTGTCAATAGTACCGTTAGCATTTAATCTTGCTATACCATAAACTGTTGTTCCGTTATAATTTGAAAATTCTCCACCTATTAATATTTTTCCATCTTGTTGCAATGTTACTGAGTAAATAGAACCATTAGCACCAGTTCCTGAATTAAAAGACGAATCAATAGTACCATTTGGATTTAATCTAGTGATTCGATTAACGGTAGTTGCGTTATAAACTGTAAAATTTCCTGCTATAAGAGATTTTCCATCTGGTAATATTTCTCTTGAATAAATAAAGCCATTTGGACCATCACCATTTCCATACCCTAAGTCGGTTGGATTAAAAGTGGCATCAATTGAACCATCTTGAGAGTTTACAAGTAATGTAAAAAGATGCTTGCTAATAAGTATAATTTTTTTGTCATATATTTTTTTCGCGAATTTATAAAATCAAAATATTTAAAAAAAATAAATTAATTTCTCA
>JAAURU010000379.1 GCA_012032075.1 Flavobacterium sp. | reverse complement strand
CTACTATTTTAGAAATAATTTTTCTGTTCATTAATAACTATTTATTTTAATATCTGCTACTTTATTAATTTGCTTACTATACGTGTAATTAATTAAAGAGAGTAAAAACCATAAAAAGTATAATTTATTTTTTTATCATATAATAAGAAAATACTACTCTAATGTCAAAATAAGTAACTAAAAGTTATTTTATTAATATGACTTTTATTAAAGCAATTTGACAATATTTTTTGTTTTACAAAAATAGTATTTAAAAACTTTAAAAAACATAAATTTATAAAGCATTATAAATCAGATGTATTATAATAAATTATTTATCAATTTATGAATTGTTAGATTCAATTTATAAATTGATAAATACTTCATTTTAACAGCTAAAAAAAACCTCCTAGTTTTGAAATGTGAAAATGAGAGAAGAATTGCTATAACCATTTTCAAATAATAGTTAGCTAACTATTTAAGGGATTGATTCAGCTGTTAGTAACCCTTTAAAAAAAGACGAGCAAAACAGGAATTAATAGACTTTCTAAAACAAAACTATTAAATTGAAGTAAAGAAAGGTTGGCTTTACTTTAGTTATAAGAACTATCCAACTGTAAGCAAAACAACCATACTTAATAATAAATCTTTTAAAGAGAATAAAGTATGATTGTATTTAATTTAATAAATAACAAAAATTATGAAAAATTTATTTTTTGGTTTAATCATGTTAGCTGGAACTTCAGCAACTTTTGCAAATTCTAATGTTGAAACTATTGAGAACAATCTAAATAGTGATAAATCCGAGACTACTGTTATTAAGTGTTATAGAAAAGCAGTTGATGATTTTGGCAATGCTTATTATGTACAAGTTCCTTGTCCAGAGAAAGTAGTTATTGTAGGCGCACAATAATTATTTAGAATTAATTAATTGATAACACCTAACCTTTTTGGTTAGGTGTTATTTTAAATATTTTATTAAAATGAAAAATCTATTCTTTATATTACTTCTTTGTTCATTTTGCTTTGGTCAACAAAAAAGATATCGTGCTACATACGAGTTAACAAGAAGTAAAAACAATTTTAAATTTACTGCACAAGGAGTTACTGATTTTGATTCCGATAAAAAAGTTTCTGTTTTTAAATTATCTCAATACGATAATCTTTTAAAGAATGGAAAAAAAATATTTGACAAAGAAGAGAACGATTCAATTGTAGTTCTTGGTTCTAATAGTATATGTCTTGATAATAAAACATATTTTTTTGATTTTAAATCTAATGAATCAACATTTCTTTTATTTAATGTTAATTGTAAAAGTAGGGTATTAATTAATGAAAAAATATTTTATCCTAAATGGGAAATTAAAGATGAATTTAAAACTATTTCGGGTTATAAAACTCAAAAAGCAACAGCCTTTATAAACGATAGAACTTGGACTGTTTACTTTACTAAAGAAATTAAGCAAAACATTGCCCCTTGGAGGTTGATTGGATTACCGGGAACTATTATAGAAGCTTATGAAAATACATCAGTCTATTCATTTAAACTTGAAAAAATAGAAAACATTAGTGATAATATAAATATTGAAGCTCCAAAATATAAAGTTAAATCTTCATTTGTGGATTTTGTTGATAAATCTGTTAAGCAAAATAAAGAAGAAATGATTTTTAAATTATCTCAAATTGAAGATGCAATAATTGACGAAACAGATATCAATATGTTTCCCTTATATGAAACTTTAGATTTTATTGAAAAAAGAGCAAAAAAATAAAAAATGAAATATTGCTTTTTTTCCTTTTTTTTATCCAAAATATTTACTCTCAAACAATAAAAGGTATAGTTACTAATATTGACAACAATTTTATTGATGTAGGTTATGTTGAATTTAAAGAAAAAAACGACCCAAATACCATAAAAGAATATGTTTTGTTTCAAAATGGCAAATTTGAGTATGCTTTAACAAAAAAGTATGATAGCTTACTTGTTGAAGTTTCTGCAACCAATTTTCAAACAGAAAACAAAGTAATTGAGAATCTTACTATAAAAGAATATAATATTAACTTTATTTTGATTGAAGATAAGGTTAATGAATTAAAAGAAGTAATCATTGTTTCAGAAAAAAAGAATTTTGTAGTAAGAGAAGATACATTATCTTTTAATGTTTCAAAGTTTCAAGACGGAACAGAAAGAAAAATAGAAGATGTAATAAAGAAACTCCCTGGCATATCAGTAAATGATAAAACAGGAGAGATTAAATATAATGGAAAATCAGTTGAAACTGTTACTTTAGATGGTGACAATATGTTTGGATATAATTATAGTCTTGGAACTAAAAATATATCTGTTGACATGATTGAACAAGTTCAAGCTATTAACAATTATTCAGAAAATGGTTTGTTAAAAGACATTGAAAGCGGTGATAAGGTATCATTAAATCTTAAATTAAAAAAAGGAGTAACAGATTTTTCAGGTAATATTGAATCAGGTGTAGGTTTAAATAGTGATAATGAATTATTGAATAAAACAGATTTTAATCTACTTCAAATATCAAAAAGATATAAATCACTTGGGCTATTAAAATTTAATAATATAGGAGAAAATAATTCTTCTTATGATTTCTTTTCTGGTTCGCAAAATGTTCAACAATTAAAAAACAGGAAAAATGAAACTTTCAAAGTAATTCCCGAAACACTATTTTCAAGTTTTATTGATAATGATAGGTTAAATAATAATAATTTATTGGTAACAAGTTATAATAATCTCTTCAAAATAAATAAAAGATTGTCTGTAAAAGCTAATTTTCTGTTTATAAGAGACAACATTAATTATATACAATCCAACCAATCAGAAAACCTTATAAATGGTCAAGAAATAAATATTTCGGATTTTTATGATTCTAATAAAAAGCCTAAATTATATAATGGTGATATTGAATTAAAATATAACACAAGTAAAAGTTCTTTACTTGAGTACAAAGCAAAATATATTCATGAAAATACAACAACAAATTCAAAAATAATAGCAAATAATTTATTGAATTTTAATAGTGATATTGAAAACAACAGCAATTTATTTAATCAAAATTTAACTTTTACAAAAAAAATAAATGAAACAAATGCTTTTCAAATAATTTTAAATGAAGGGTTTAATGATATTCCTCAATTATTTCGGCTTAATAGTTTTTCTAAAATTAATTTACAATATAGTAATTCTAATAAAAAATATTTTGATGCCACACTAAATATTCTGGGTAAAATAAAAAATATTAAATATTTTTCTTCATTAGCATACTTAACTGAAAAAACACTTTACAAATCCGACAATGATTTTAATGATTCAAATAAATTTATAAATAATGTTATTTACAATAAAAATACCTTAATACAATTTAATTCTTTAAGTTATAATAAAAATAAATGGCTAATTTCATTTTCTTTAGCCTTAAAACATTATAATCAACAGTTTGAAAATCGAGTTAATGATAATGTTTTAAACGAAAACAACACAGTCTTAGAACCTGTAATAACATTAAAATATAAAATTAATACTATATCTTTTGTGTCAATCAAAGCTAATAATTTTAGAAACCCAATTATTGAGGAATTTATTTTTAATAATCCAGTGATTATAAGTAATAGAATTTCTATTGAAAATTCACCAAATTTAAGTATTCAAAGTTCTAAGTCATTTAATATACTATATAGCAATAATAATGTTTATAAGAAATTGTTATTTGAATTTGGGATTAATTATAACGTTACAAGAGGTAATTTTTATGCATCATATAATATTGAACAAAATAATACAAGAATTATTAATAAATATCTTGATTTGAATAATGAAAATTTTAATTTTAATTTTA
>JAAURU010000378.1 GCA_012032075.1 Flavobacterium sp. | reverse complement strand
CCTTTTCTTTTTCTTTTAAATTAGCTAAAAGCGAAAATGACCTTTTCCTATCTATAAGTTCAATTTTAGGTGTGCTAGGAGCTATACTTCCTTCATTAACAGACTCAATTGTAAAAACATTTTTATCAGCTAATAATTCAATACTGATTGTTTTTTTCTTATTCTCAACTCTATAATTTTTTAGTATTAACTTATCATTATGATATAAATTAATCACATCTCCATCTTCTTGACCAGCATCCCAAATATCAAGTTTAAAAGTATTTCCTTCCCAAAAAACATTTAAATTTTCATTTGTAGATATTCTATTAATTACTAAACTATCTAAAAGTTTATTAGTATTATATTTTGCTTATCAGAATCGATCATTTTTTTGATTTCTGAATTTTAGAATTAACTTTATCAACTAATTTATATATTTTATCAGTTCCAACTAATAAAACAGTTCCATCAATACATTTTGTCTTATCTTTAAATAGGCCTTTAAAATCACCTTCAATTTTACTACTGTTATTAACTAATTTAACCTTCCCAGAATAATTAACAAAGCAAAAAGAGTTTTTGTTAAAGGTAGATTTAGTATAAATTATATCTTCTTCTTTAAAAGAAAAATTCTTTTCTTTTTTATTGTAAGTACCGCTAATTACATTCTTAGTTTCATGAGCTCCATTAAGATCCGTAACCGAATAACCAGAAACCACTCCTTTATCCTCCTGAAATACAAGCTTATAAGTTATGATATTTTTATCATCTCCTCTTAATTTTAAAGCGCCTAAAAATTCGTAAGAATTTTGCGAATAAATTAAAAAATTAAAAAAAAATAAAAATAGAGAAAAAATAAAATTTTTGATTGTTTCATTTTTTAAAAAAATAAAATATTATGTTTGTGCAAACTTAAACATTTTTTATATGAAATTTAAATTATTTTTCGCAATGATTGTGTTAGTATTTGCTGGATTCAGTACAATTTCTTATGCATCATTCCCTGTTCAAAATTCTTCAAATGAAACTACAGTTGTAGAAAAAAGTGACGAAATTATCTTCTCCTGCTGCAGCTGGAAGTGGTAAAAGTCAAGTAATTGCATTAGTACTTGTTGCTTTACTAGGAGGTCTTGGAATTCACCGTTTTTATTTAGGTTACACTTGGCAAGGAATTGTTCAAATTTTAACTGCTGGAGGTTGTGGTATTTGGGCATTAATTGATTTAATTAGAATTTGTACAGGTGACTTACAACCAAAAGGTGGTACTTACGCTAAAACTTTCTAATAAATGTTAAGAAAAACATTCTTTTACCTAAGAAATTCAATTGTAATAATTGCCCCTTTTGTTTTATTACTATTACCCGTCGATTTTTTTGATACTGGTGAGAGTATCTGTTTGTCAAAAGTTTTAGCTGGTGTTGAATGCTATGCTTGTGGACTAACTAGAGCAGTTATGCATTTTATACATTTTGATTTTGCAAAAGCAATAGAATATAATTGGTTATGCGTAATTGTTGTACCCATGTTGTTCCCTTTGTGGTTAAAAGCTGTTTTTGAAATTCAAGGAAAAAAACTTTCAGGTTTACTTGGTAAGTTAACATAGACAAAAAAAGGATGTTTAAAAACATCCTTTTTTTATTTTATAAATAATACTAAATTTGCCACATTAATTAAAATCAGAAATGGGAAGAGCATTTGAATTTAGAAAAGCTAGAAAAATGAAACGTTGGTCTGCAATGGCAAAACGTTTACAAGAATAGGTAAAGACATTGTAATGGCTGTTAAAGAAGGTGGTCCAAATCCTGAGACCAATTCTCGTTTAAGAGCTGTAATACAAAACGCAAAGTCGGCAAACATGCCTAAAGATAATGTAGAGCGAGCTATAAAAAAAGCTTCTGATAAAGACACTGGCCAACTTTAAAGAAGTTCTTTTCGAGGGTTATGCACCACATGGTATTGCCATTTTAATTGAAACAGCAACCGATAATAATAATAGAACTGTTGCAAATATTAGAAGTTATTTCAATAAATGTAATGGAACAATGGGTACACAAGGTTCAGTAGAATTTATGTTTGATCATACTTGTAATTTTAGGATTCCTGCTGAAGGTCAAGATGTAGAAGAACTTGAACTTGAAATGATTGATTTTGGTGTGGAAGAAATCTTTGCAGATGAAGATGGTATTTTAATGTATGCACCTTTTGAAAGTTTTGGAGCTATCCAAAAAGAGTTAGAGAACAGAGGTTTAGAAATTCTTTCTTCTGGTTTTGAAAGAATACCACAAGTAACAAAGGAATTAACATCTGAAGAAGTAGCTGACGTAGAGAAACTTCTGGAAAAATTGAAGAAGATGATGACGTTATGAATGTGTATCATACGATGCAGGAAACAACTGAATAAATAAAATTAATTTTAAATACATTAAACTCTGAAAAAAAATTTCAGAGTTTTTTCTTTATATTGGTATTATTTTTGATATATAATAAATAAAAAATCATGAAAAATATACTACTACTTTTCTTCTACTCTATTTCATTTTTTATTTCGGCTCAAAATAACGAATATATTGGTCATTATGAAACTATTATTAAAACTAAAGGTGGTGAAACACTAGAATATAAATTAGACTTAAAAGCTGACAATACTTTTATTTATCATTTCTATAGAAATTTGGGGCAAACCCAAAGTATTGATGAAAATTGGTATGGAAAAGGAACTTGGAAAGTAAAAAATAATATAGTATATTTTTTTACTGATAAACTAACTGATTTAGACCAAAAATATAATTTAGATTTTACTAATACTACTGGACGATTTGATACTAAAAACAAATCTTTATTTCGATTTTACAAATCAAATATTCCTTGGATAAAGAAATCAACTGTAAGTAAAATTAACTAAGAAAAACAACTCAGAAAATAGTGAGCTTTCAACCTGTAAAAATAAATAAAAATAAATTAGTTATGATTATTTTATTTTTTTTATTTAAAGAATAAAAAGCAGAAATTTGTATTCAATTTGCAAATAAAATGCAAGTTTATTTACATGAATACAATTCTAATTATCGCTTTTGTTCTTGGCTATATTTTAATTACACTTGAGCATAAAATAAATATAAATAAAGCAGCTATCGCACTATTAACAGGTGTTATGTGTTGGACTGTATATATTATATCAAATTCAAATCCCGAAGGAGTTGTTCATGAGTTGATTGAGCATCTTGGAGATATTTCCCAAATACTTTTCTTTCTATTAGGAGCAATGACAATTGTGGAATTAATTGATTCTTATAATGGTTTTGATGTTATAAGTAAACAAATCAAAACGACAAATAAAAGAACCTTATTAATTACTGTAAGTTTTATTACATTTTTTTTATCAGCAATTCTAGACAACTTAACTACTACAATAGTTATGGTTACATTAGTAAAAAAATTACTTCAAGATAAAGAAGATAGATGGTTATTTGCTGGAATGATTATAATTGCCGCAAATGCAGGTGGAGCATGGACTCCAATTGGTGATGTTACTACAACAATGCTTTGGATTGGAGGGCAAATTTCTGCTGGGAATATTATGAAAAAACTATTCATACCTAGTTTAATAAGTATGATAGTTCCTTTACTTTTAATCAGTCGAATTGTAAAAGGAAAAATTGAGAGAACAACTATAATAGTTGAATCAAAAATACCAAATTACCAAAAATATAGTTTTTATCTTGGAATTTCTGCTTTAGTTTTTGTACCAATTTTTAAATCAATAACTCATCTCCCTCCATTTATGGGTATATTAATTGGTTTAGCCATTTTATGGATTGTAACAGAATATCTTCATAGGAAAAAGAAATGAAGAAAAAATCTCTGTA
>JAAURU010000377.1 GCA_012032075.1 Flavobacterium sp. | reverse complement strand
AATAAATGATGCTGAAATATTTGTAGGAGGAATTGAAGTTTTTAGATCTACAGATAGCGGGAGTGCTTGGACTCAATTAACTGATTGGACTGTTAACCCAGGTTCTACTAATGGAACTTTAGATGGCATGCACTCCGATCAACATTGTATGGCTTTTGCACCAGGACAAGAATCTAGAGTCATTTTTGGCAATGATGGAGGAGTTTACTATTCAAACAATTCAGGAGGCACATTAATTGATAGGAATAATGGTTATAATGTTACCCAATTTTATAAAGCTTCAATTAATCAAACTGGTTCATCACAAAAATTATTAGCTGGTGCTCAAGATAATGGTTCTCAATTTATTAATAATGCACCAATAGGAATAGCATCTTCATCTGAAATTTCTGGAGGAGATGGTTGTTGGGTTTTTATAGACAAACAAGACAGTTTTATGATTTCTTCTTATGTATATAATGTATATAAGAGACATAATATGACAGGTGGAATACTAAATAATATTGCAAATAATCAAAATGATGGAGACTTTGTTAATCAATGTGGGCTTGATAGTAATGCTAATATACTTTATGCTAATGGGACTAATGGAACTACCTACAGAGTATATAGATATTCGGGAACAACATTATCAACTGTTACTTCTTTAACTAATATTCTTTTAAACGACATTCCTACTTATTTTGAAGCTTCTCCTTATACATCAAATAGAATTTTAATAGGACTTGCAAATGGTAGGTTATTAAAATTGGATAATGCAAATGGAAATGCTGGTGCTAGAGTATGGACTCAAATAGGAGATTCTTCTTGGGTAGGAGCAATATCAGATATTCGTTATGGAGTATCAGATAATGAAATATTTGTAACTTTTCATAATTATGGAACAACAAGTGTTTGGTATACTAATAATGGTGGTACAACTTGGCAAAATAAAGAAGGAGATTTACCTAATTTACCTGTAAAATGTATTTTACAAAATCCATTTGATAGTAATGAAGTTATTATTGGAACAGAATTAGGGGTTTGGTACACAATTAATTTTAACTCAACTTCACCTAATTGGAGACGTTCAAACAATGGAATGAAAGATGTTAAGGTGCTTTCGTTTGATTACAGAACTACAGATAATACTATTTTAGTAGCTACTTATGGTAGAGGAATGTTTACAGGAGAGTTTTGGAAATGCGGAAGTTCTAATACAACTTGGGACGGTTCTACATGGAATAATGGAGTACCAAGTAAAAAAGTTGCAGCAATTATAATGGTAATCTTTCTTCAACAGGAGATATTGAAGCATGTTCATTTACAGTTAATGGAACTGCACAAGTTGTTATTAATTCTGGACATTCTTTAAAAGTAGGAGAAGGTATAACAGTAGCTTCTGGAGCCTCGTTAACTATTCAAAATAATGCTGCATTAGTACAATTTTCTAATACAGGAGTAAATTCTGGAAATATTATTGTTAAAAGAAACTCAGCTAAAATGATAAGACAAGACTATACTGCTTGGTCTTCACCAGTTTCTAATCAAAATTTATTAGCTTTTTCACCAAATACCTTACCTACTCGTTTTTATGAATATTTATATACTGGCACAAATACTGCAACTGCATATCAATCAGTTGTTCCAAGTATAATGCATTTACTATTGGAAAAGGATATATGATAAGAGTAGATAATAATTGGACTTCAACTGCTCCTGGTTTATCTTATAATGGACAGTATACAGGTGTTCCTAATAATGGTTCTTATACTTATTCTATTGGACAGGGTTATAATTTACTTGGGAACCCATATCCATCACCTATGAATGCGGATAGATTTATTCTAAATAACTCAAAAATTAGTACCTTATACTATTGGACTCATACTGTTCCTGCTAGTGGAGGAGTCTATCCAACAAATAATTTTGCTTCTTATACATTATTAGGAGGAACTGCTGCTGCTGCAGGAGGAGCAATTCCTAATAATAAAATTCAAACAGGACAAGGTTTTTATGTGAAATCATCAGTTGCATTCGATGTAAAATTTGAAAATGAACAAAGATTAGATGCAGTTTCAAGCACACAGTTTTTTAGAAATATAGATAATTCAACAGTAAATACAGAGTCTGAAAAACATAGAATTTGGATAAATTTAAATAATGAAAGCATTCCTGTTAATCAAATTTTAATTGGATATATGGAAAGTGCTTCAAATGGATTTGATGAAAAAATTGACGGTAAAACCTTAGATGTTACAAATTCATCTTTATATAACATAATTAATAATGAAAAATATGTAATTCAAGGAAGAAGTTTGCCGTTTTCAGATGAAGATATAGTTCCTTTAGGATTAAAAGCAACTGTTTCAGGCTCTTATTCAATTAGTTTAGAAACTATGGACGGTTTGTTTTTAAATCAAGAAGTTTTCTTGAAAGATAAATACACAAATATAATATATAATATTAAGCAATCGGCTTATAGTTTTAATTCAGAAATAGGAACATTTGATGATAGGTTTGAAATTATTTATAAAAATCAAACACTACAAAACCAAGATTTTATTTCAAATGATGAAATTATTGTAAGTTCTCAGAACAATAGCATAGTAATAAAATCTTCAAATGAAATTATCAATACAATTGTTGTCTATGACATACAAGGAAAAGTAATACTAAATAACACTAATGTTAATAATAAAACGTATTCAATTGATTCAATTCAGCGAAATAACCAAGCCTTATTTCTTAAAATCACTTTGACTACTGGACAAGTACTAAATAAGAAGATTATATTTTAAAAGTTTAAAAATTTATTTTTTAATGAGTTGTCAGAAATGGCAACTCATTTTTATCTTTAATATTTTGTAACTTTGGAAAACAAACTAATAGAATAGAATGGAAAACATAAAAGAATACGTTCAAGAAAATAAAGAACGATTTATAAAGGAGTTGATAGAACTTTTAAAAATACCATCAGTAAGTGCAGATAGCGCTTTTGCACACGATGTTATAACTACTGCAGAAGTAGTTAAAGCAAGTTTAGAAAAAGCAGGATGTGATTTTGTGGAAATGTGTGAAACTCCTGGTTATCCAATTGTATATGGAGAGAAAATTATTGATGAAAGTTTACCAACAGTACTTGTTTATGGACATTATGATGTGCAACCAGCTGATCCAGTTGAATTATGGACCTCACCACCTTTTGAGCCTGTAATTAAAACTACAGAAATTCATCCAGAAGGAGCTATTTTTGCTCGTGGAGCTTGTGATGATAAAGGTCAAATGTATATGCATGTTAAAGCTTTTGAATACATGATTGCTTCAAATACTTTGGCTTGTAATGTAAAATTTATGATTGAAGGGGAAGAAGAAGTGGGTTCGAAAAGTTTGAGTTGGTTTGTAGAACGAAATCAAGAAAAACTAGCTAATGATGTTATCTTAATTTCCGATACTGGAATGATTTCAAATACACAACCTTCTATTACAACTGGTCTTCGTGGTTTGAGTTATGTTGAGGTTGAAGTTACTGGTCCAAATCGTGATTTACATTCTGGTTTATATGGTGGAGCAGTTGCTAATCCAATAAATATATTGACTAAAATGATTGCTTCGCTTCATGATGAAAATAATCATATTACTATTCCAGGTTTTTATGATAAAGTAGAAGAGTTATCAACCGAAGAAAGAGCCGAAATGGCAAAAGCACCATTCTTATTGGAAAACTATAAAAAAGCATTAGACATTGAAGATGTATATGGAGAAAAAGGATATGTTACCAATGAAAGAAATTCCATAAGACCAACATTAGATGTAAACGGAATTTGGGGTGGTTATACTGGTGAAGGAGCTAAAACAGTAATTGCAAGTAAAGC
>JAAURU010000376.1 GCA_012032075.1 Flavobacterium sp. | reverse complement strand
AAAAATTTGGCTTTATTGAACTTGTTTACATTTAAGAAAATAGATTTTTGGTTATTTAATAGTGCTTGCTCTTTAACTAAAGTGACTAATTTCTTTCCTAAACCTGTTCCTTGTGTTTCGGGTAAAACGTAAATTTTATGAATCTTAGTTTTGTTAGGCTCAGCATTTAATTCAAAAGAAACAAAACCTTGTGGTTTATCAAAATCATTTACAGCAATATAAAATACCTGTTTCTTTTCAATCATTTGTTGTTCCAATGCTTCAACTGAATAGAACTTATCTAACATATAATACAACTGTTCCTTTGACAATATTTCCCCATAAGCAGATGGCCAAATAGCATAGGCTAAATCTTGAATAATTTGTAGCTGAGAAGTATTAATTTTAATAAAATTCATTTTAGAAAAGAATTAAAATAAAACAACCACAAATTCACAAATCGTAAAAAAGTGGTTGCTTATTATTTTATTATTTAAGCTTGACCAGTTGGTCCAAAGTTTAAAGGGATATTAGGTGTTTCACCTTCTGTAATAACACCATGTGAAGCTTCAAATCGTTGGATATTTTCAGCCATTGCTTTTAATAATCGTTTTGCATGTTGAGGCGTTAAAACTATTCTCGATTTAACTTTTGCCTTTGGTACTCCAGGCATAATAGCAATAAAATCTAATACAAATTCACTGTTTGAATGATTTATAATAGCTAAATTAGAATAAATTCCTTCAGCTGTTTTTCATCTAATTCAATATTAATTTGCCCTTGTTGGTTATTATTTCCATATTTTATAATTTAAAAAACCTAACAGAGAAAATCTGTTAGGTTTTGGTTATATACATTTTAATCAATCAACTGCTTAGTAGTTAAATTCTTCTTTGGCAGCCATTAATTCATTGTACTCTTCTTTTGAGCCTACAATAATATTATCGTATTCTCTCATACCAGTTCCAGCAGGAATTCTATGTCCTACAATTACATTTTCTTTCAATCCTTCTAAAGTATCTATTTTACCAGCAACAGCTGCTTCATTTAACACTTTAGTCGTTTCTTGGAAAGAAGCTGCTGAAATAAATGATTTCGTTTGCAACGAAGCTCTTGTTATACCTTGAAGAACTGGTGTAGCTGTAGCTGTAATTACATCTCTAGCTTGAATTAAGTTTTTATCTTCACGTTTTAACAATGAATTTTCATCACGTAACTGACGAGGAGAAACAATTTGACCTGCTTTTAAGTTTTGCGAGTCTCCAGCATCTTCAACCACTTTCATACCGTATAATTTATCATTTTCAACGATAAAATCTCTTGTATGAGCTAACTGATCTTCTAAGAATATTGTATCACCAGCATCTACAATTCTAACTTTACGCATCATTTGACGAATTACAACTTCAAAGTGTTTGTCATTAATTTTTACTCCTTGTAAACGATATACTTCTTGAATTTCATTAACCAAATATTGTTGCACAGCAGATGGTCCTTTAATTCTTAGAATATCTTCTGGAGTTATTGCTCCATCTGATAAAGGAGTTCCCGCTTTTACATAGTCATTTTCTTGAACTAAGATTTGGTTAGAAAGTTTAACTAAATACTTCCTTACTTCTCCAAATTTAGATTCAATTGCTAACTCACGGTTACCTCTTTTTATTTTACCAAATGTAACAACACCGTCAATCTCAGACACAACAGCTGGATTAGAAGGATTACGAGCTTCTAACAACTCTGTAATTCTTGGTAAACCTCCTGTAATATCACTTGATTTAGAAGAACGACGAGGAATTTTTACAAGAACTTTACCTGCTTTAATTTTCTCTCCGTCATCAACCATTAGGTGAGCACCAACTGGTAAGTTATAAGAACGTATCAATTCTCCATCTTTACCATATATTAGTAAAGTAGGAATTAATTTTTTGTTACGTGCTTCAGAAACTACCTTTTCTTGGAAACCAGTTTGCTCATCAATTTCTACTGCAAAAGTTTCCCCTTGTTTAAGATCTTCATATTCAACTTTACCAGTAAATTCTGAAATAATTACTCCATTATATGGATCCCACTTACAAATAACAGTACCTTTTTCTACAACTTCTCCATCTTTGATAAAGATACTTGAACCATAAGGAATATTATGAGTGTTTAATACAATACCAGTTTTTTCATCTACTAATTTTAATTCTGTAGAACGAGAAATTACAATATCAACAGCTTTTCCATCAGCATCCTCACCCTTAACCGTTTTTAAATCTTCAACTTCAATACGTCCTTTAAATTTAGTAATGATACTAGACTCTTCAGACAATCCTCCAGCAACCCCACCAACGTGGAATGTTCGAAGTGTTAATTGAGTTCCAGGCTCACCAATTGATTGTGCAGCAATTACACCAACAGCTTCTCCTTTCTGAGTCATTTTCCAGTAGCTAAGTTACGACCGTAACATTTAGCACAAATACCTTTTTCAGCTTCACATGTTAATGGAGAACGCACTTCAACTTTCTCGATTGGTGATACTTCGATTTTCTTAACAACTGCATCTGTAATTTGCTCACCAGCATGAACCAATATTTCTGAAGTTAAAGGATCAATAACATCTTGTAGTGTTACACGTCCTAAAATTCTTTCTCCTAAAGATTCAACTATTTCTTCGTTTTTCTTAAGAGCTGTAACTTCTATACCTCTTAATGTTCCACAATCCACAGAGTTTACAATTACATCCTGAGATACATCATGTAATCTTCTTGTTAAGTAACCTGCATCGGCTGTTTTAAGAGCTGTATCGGCAAGACCTTTACGAGCACCGTGAGTTGAGATAAAGTATTCTAAGATGGATAATCCTTCTTTAAAGTTAGAAAGAATTGGATTTTCAATAATTTCACCACCACCAGCTGTTGATTTTTTTGGCTTAGCCATCAAACCACGCATACCCGTTAACTGACGAATTTGTTCTTTAGAACCCCTTGCTCCAGAATCAAGCATCATATACACCGAGTTGAAACCTTGCTGGTCTTCTCTAATATTTTTCATAGCTAATTCCGTTAATTGAGCATTTGCAGAAGTCCAAATATCAATAACCTGATTATAACGTTCATTATTTGTGATAAGACCCATGTTGTAGTTCAATGAAATTGCATCTACTTGTTCACGGGCATCAGTAATTAATTGACCTTTTCGTTCTGGAATTCTAATATCTCCTAATGAGAAAGATAAACCACCTTTAAATGCGAATTTATATCCCATATCTTTCATATTATCTAAGAAAGCAGCTGTAACTGGCACACTAGTAACATTTAAGATTTTTCCAATAATATCACGAAGTGATTTCTTAGTTAAAACTTCATTTATAAAGCCTGCTTCTGCTGGAACTACTTCATTAAATAAAACTCTACCTACAGTAGTTTGAATTATTTTGTGTACTAATTCTCCTTCTTCATTAACATCTTTTGCTCTAACTTTGATACGAGCATTCAATTCAACTTTCCCTTCATTTAAAGCAATATTTACTTCTTCAGCAGAATAAAAAGTCATTCCTTCTCCTAAGATTTTCTTCTCTGGAGTAGATAAACGCTCTTTAGTCATATAATATAAACCAAGTACCATGTCTTGAGAAGGAACCGTAATAGGTGCTCCATTTGCAGGGTTCAAGATATTATGTGACGCTAACATTAATAATTGTGCTTCCAAAATTGCTTCTGGCCCAAGTGGTAAGTGAACTGCCATTTGGTCACCATCAAAATCGGCATTAAATGCAGTACACACTAATGGGTGTAACTGAATTGCTTTTCCTTCAATTAATTTAGGTTGGAAAGCTTGAATACCTAATCTATGTAATGTAGGAGCACGGTTAAGTAATACTGGATGTCCTTTAATTACA
>JAAURU010000375.1 GCA_012032075.1 Flavobacterium sp. | reverse complement strand
AAGTATTGAAAATTATTATTTTAACTTAGGCAACGTTCTAACATACAAATCTTCCACTTTTTTTCTTGCCCAATCGGTTTTACGTAAAAAAGTTAAACTCGATTTTACAGAAGGATTTTCAGTAAAACATTTAATTTTAATTAGTTCTCCTAAAGTATCAAAACCATAGAAATCAACTAATTGTTCTACAATACTTTTTAAAGTTTTACCATGTAATGGATCGTTATTCATTTTTATTTTTCTTTCTTACAATAAACATGTCGAAGTACTTTTTTTCTTAATACCATTTACTGGACACTCCACATTGAATACTGAACATTATTTTCTTGTAAAACAATTTTCCACATGATCATTTACCATTCCTGTAGCTTGCATGTGTGCATAAATAACTGTTGAGCCAACAAACTTAAAACCTCTTTTTTTCAAATCTTTACTAATAGCATCTGAAAGTGGAGTAGTAGCTGGAACTTCTTTAATTGTCTTAGGTTTGTTATCTATTGGTTTTGCATTAACAAAAGCCCAAATATATTTGGAAAAACTACCAAATTCCTCTTGTACTTTTATAAATGCTTTTGCATTTGAAATCGTAGCTTTAATTTTCAATTGATTTCGAATGATACCTTCATCTAATAGCAATTCATGTACTTTTTCTTCAGTGTAGTTTGCGATTTTTTTATAGTCGAATTGGTCGAAAGCTTGTCTGAAACTTTCTCTTTTCTTAAGTATAGTGTACCAACTTAAACCTGCTTGAAATGTTTCTAAAATTAGAAATTCAAATAATTTATCATCATCATAAACAGGAATTCCCCATTCGTAATCATGATAATCACGATATAAATCATCTTTTTCACACCAAGCACATCTTGTTTTCATCTAGTAATCGTCGTATAAATAATTGGAATTGTAATTTTCTGCATCAGACTCTTTTTGATAACTAGCTCTATAATGAATAGCATTTAAAGACTCTTTAATAATTTCTTCTGTCTTTTTTTCAAGGTCTTCTTCTTCTTCTTCAATTTCTCTTTCAAAAAAATTAGTATAAGCCAAAGGGTTTAATTCTTTTCCATTCATAAAAAAAGCTACTGTATGAATCGATTTTGTAGGTAAATTATCTACTTTTTTTGAAATAGTATAAAAATAAAAGCAAATCTTTTCTTTTTTATAATCTACTATTTTTTCTTTATAAATGTAACAGAATCACTTTTATTAATGGCATTGAAATTATGTAATGCTGCATTTGCTATACTGTCGTTTTTCAATTTTATAGCTCATATTTTTATTTGCTAGTAATTGTAAAGTAAGAAAAGCTGTTTCTTTATTTTGAAGAGCTTTTTTAATTTCAGTATTTGTAGTTGCGTTGGTAACAAAATTTAATCGTAATAATTCTACATTTAGTTCTGGAATATCGAGTGCTTTAATTTTTGAAAGTAAGGTTTCACTATCTTTATTCTTAGGATATTTATAGATAATATTTAAAAAAGTAAGCATATCTTCTACAGGAGCTATTTCATCGTAGTAGGTGTCTTCATCTTTTTCTGCTTCATCAATAACATTATTAGCTTTCCAACTTTTAACTCTTTTATATTCTAATTTAGCATTTGTAAGAATCATTTTTTGATAGGCTTTTATTTTTTTAATAGCAATCAAATCTTTTTCCAATAAAGCTTCGCAAAATTCTAAAACTGGATTTTGATATTCTTTAATGCTATAAAATTGGAATATTTTTGGAAACAATTCTTTAGCGTTTTCTTGATTTATAATAAAGTTGTTAAACATTCCAGAAATAAGGTAAATATTTTCTGAAAGAGGTAAATCATATTCCAATAATTCTATTATTTTTTTGATAACTTTTCTTTTGAATTTTGGTAAGAAAGTGCGCTTAGAATATTAATTTGTGTTTCCGAATTTGCGTTTTCTGCTTTATAAAGTTTTCTAGAAAAGGAATAACTTTTGGATTTTTGATTGAACCAATTTGTTTTATCAAATTATTTTTTTCGGCCAATTCACTTTTCTTAAATTCAAAATTGGAAATAAAATTACTTATTAAGTCAAAATCGCTCGTTGACAAATCTAAGTTATAAACTGAATTTAAGGTGTTTTTTCGTAACGTATCATTAGTACTTGAAGCATCTTCAATAAAACGTTTTACCTTGGTTTCAAATACCGAACTATTTTCTTTGGATGGCAGCAATAATTCAAAGGAAGAAAAAGCTTCTTCAATGAAGGCATCATTCTTTTTATAATTTTTGGTACCAATGTCTGCATCGTATAATAACGATTGGTGTCGAAAACCAGTTTGTATTTTATAGCTTGACTAGCTAATTTTGTTGAAACTAATGCTTCATATTTATAAGTGTTTCCTTCTGTTTTTTCATTTTCTTCTAAAATTATTTTTGGTTCTTGCTTATATTCGTAAAAGTCATACCATTTAGACTCACAAAACCCTTTTTTAGAATATAAAGAGGCATTTAAAATAGAAATTGGATTAGTGCTATACTCATCCCCATAATCATAATTATCATAAGAACTGTAATTGTATCTGTAATGAATACTTTTTCTTACATCTTTTACAAAATCCTTAAAAAATGTTTTAATAGAATCTATATTTTGAATGGTTTCATATTGATGAAATTTATTGTATTCAAAAGAAATGGTTTTACCAGATTCCGATTTGAAATTGTAAGTAATAGATTTAGAAAGTAATGGATTTGTGTCATTTAATGTTTGATTTATGTTAAGGAAAAGTTTGTTATTTTGCTTTTGAGGAATGTTTATTTTGAAATTTGCAATCGTATCAGTATAGTTTACAAAAGGTTCTTTGTAAGTATCATTTTCTAATGCAAAGGAATTAAAAAAGTAGTATTATTGTCTAAAGTAGCATTTATTGTTCCTAACAAATAATACTTGTTTCCTGTAATAACCGATTTTTAATTTTATTTTTTTTGAACCAATTTCTCCTTCTGAAGTGAAACTGTTTGAAACTGCATCATAATTTGTTTTAGTTGAATCTGCATAATGCTGAAGGTAAAACTGATAATGAATTTGTTTGTGTTCAAATTGAGTATCTTCGAGCGTAATATTATCATTCAAATTTCGCTCTTGTAAAAAATAGAAACTATTGTCTTCTTTTAAATAACCTTGAATAGTTTGGCTATTACTTTTAGAATTATCGTTTTCACGAATGGTATAAAAACTTGGAACTTTTACACTAAATGAAGTGTTTTACTAGTTATTTTTCCCAATTGTTTAGTTGCTTGTTTGATATTTATGTTTTTAAAGACATCATCTTCAAAAAGTGAAGTATAATTGTTTAAGCCCGACATTGAAACGAGTATAATCTCAAGTGGTGTAATATAAAAACGATAATGCTGGTCGTTACCAGTTTTAGTCCTGTTTTTTATATCATAATAGGAAATATTTTCATTTTCAACAAACTCCTTCTTAATAATTGTACCAGGAATATTTTCATAGAATAAGCTATCTAAAGATTTTGGATTATAGAAATTTTCTTTTTTATGGATAAAAAAATTATGGTTTTTTCTAATAATTCTAATTAAACCGCCATTTGCATAATCGGGTGAGCCAATAGTTCCATCTTCAGTGATTTCATTTACTAATAAGGGAACTTCAATCATTTTATCTGATGCTACAAATTTGGTGAAATTTGGTTTTTTGAAAAAGGCTTCAATATCTAGAACTAATGACAAGTATAGATCATTTCAATCGGCCATTCACTCAATTTCAAATACTCCTGCTTAAAACTTTTAATGATCAGTTATCAATGTGTAAGAATGCAGCCATCTGTGTTTACTACCATATACCAGCATCAATTTGTCCTATCTGCTCAAGAGGAGTAGAATTAAAGCC
>JAAURU010000374.1 GCA_012032075.1 Flavobacterium sp. | reverse complement strand
TCTATCTACACCAGAAGTATAAATATCTGGATTAATTTTCACTAATAATTGTCCTTTCTTAACTTCTTGTCCTTCTTTTACATTTAAGGCAATAATTTCACCTGAAACTTCAGATGATATTTTTACCTCTACTTCTGGTTGTATTTTACCTGTAGCAGAAACAGTTTCGACAATAGTCATTTGGGTTACTTTAGCAACTTCAACTTCTTTACTATCATCATTTTTACCTATTACTCCACCTTTTTTTAAAGCTACTAATAAAATAATTATGCCTATAACTGTTCCTAATAAGATGAATATCGATTTCTTTGACATGATTTATTGTTTTTGAATTAATGGTATTCCGAAATAAAATTCTAAGATTTTGGTTCTAAAAATGTAATCGTATTTTGTTCTTAATACTTCAGATTGTGCGTTTTCATATGTAATTGAAGATTGCGAAAAGTCAAATGCATTCATTAATCCTACTTCAAACCTTTGTTTCGCAAAATCATTAGCTAACTTTCTTGCTTGCAATGTTTTTTGAGCTGCTTCATAAGATTTTTTTGCATTTATAACGTCATTATAAGCTTGGTAAACATTTCTTTCTAAATCTAATTCAGCTTGATTCAGTTGAAGTTCTGTTCTTTGTAAATTAACTTTAGAACGTTGTACTCTACCTCTTGTAGAAAAACCATTGAAAACAGGAACACTTAATTGCAAACCTATTGCTGTACCATCAAATAATGATAGTTGATCTACAAAATTTATAAAAGGATTTTCTGACCATCTAGTATTATATCCTACAAATCCTGACAATGTAGGTAAATAAGAAGAACGAGTAATGGACAAATCTTTTTTAGCAACTGATACATTTGATTCTGCAATTTTTATATCTCTTACAGCTTCTCTAGCTTTTGCCAAAATAACTTCTTGACTTTCATTTGTAATTGAAGTCATAGAAACTTCAATTACTTCGTCAGATATATCAAAAGTAGTATAGTTCTTCAATAAAAGCGTTTGACATAGTGCAATTTTTGATATTAGCAATGCATTTTCAGTACTAATAATTTGTTGTTCTTGGGTTGCATCTGTAGCTTGCAACTCATAAATATCTCCTGCAGGAAGTGCTCCAGCATCAATTAATTCCTGAGTTCTTTTAATATTATCTTTGGTAATACTATTTTGATTTTTTTGTACTTTTAATTGTTCTTTATTAAAAAGAATTTGTAAATAAGAATTTGCTACAGATAGTGCTATGTCATCTTTCATTTTATCAAGACGATACTCATTAGCAATCTTGTTTAATTTAGATCTTTGTAATGTTTTCCAATTTGCCAATCCATTAAATAATGTCATGCTCGAATTAGCAGAAGCAGAAAAAGATTTAAAAGTTTCGTTTTCAAATTGATTTGTTGCAGGATTAATATTAGCACCAGTATTAACACTGTAATTTGCATTCCCATTAAGAGAAGGTAAAAAACCTCCAATAGCTTCTAATTTCTCAATATCAGAAACCTTCAAATCAAGTTCAGATTGTTGTACGGAAATATTATTCTTAATAGCGTAATCAACACATTCCTGCAAAGTCCATTTCTTTTCTTGAGCAAAAACGTTGACTCCTATAAATAAGAGAAAAATGAGTATTCTTTTAGTTATCATTATCGATGATTTATAATTGAATTTTCTTATAAGACCAAAAAAAGAAGTTTTTGTTACACTAATCGTATAAAATTTTACTTTTGTACTAAAATTATTTTACCATGAAATATATATTGGGCTTACTTTTTTTGTTTTTGATACTCTTTTTTTTCATTTCCTGTAGCACTACAAGTAAAATTGAAGCTTTGAAACCAGTACCAACAGATGATAGCCCAATGGTTTATAAAAACAAAACTTCGTTTATTTCTTTACCAACAGAAATTAGCTTAAAAGATATTGAAACGCTTTTAAACAAAAACATGAGTGGTTTGATTTATGAAGATAATGATATTTCTGATGATGATACCGAAATGAAAATTTGGAAAACTTCGACTATTACTTTAACCGAAAAAAATGGAGAAATCCTATCTGTAATTCCAATGAAAATTTGGGCTAAAGTAAAATATGGAACAGATTTTATGGGTCTAAATGATACTAGAGAAGTTAATTTAAACGGAACAATAATTCTTAATAGCAAAGCACATTTGTACAATTGGAAATTAACCACTAAATCCACTATTAAAGATTTTACATGGAGTGAAAGTCCAAATATTATTGTGGCTGGGAAAAAAATCCCAATTACTTATATCATAAACCCAACAGTTTCTATTTTTAAATCAAAAATTGCAAAAATGATTGATGATGCAATAGATTCAACTTGCGATTTTAAACCTATGGTTTTAGAAACTATGGAGAAAATAAGCACTCCTTTTTTAACAAATGACACCTATGAAGCTTGGTTTAAATTAGTCCCTCAAGAATTGTATGTTACAGAAGCTGTTTTAAAAAACAGTAAGATTACAATGGACATGGGTTTAAAATGTACTATGCAAACTATGATAGGTAAGGAACCAAAAAACACTTTTGAAAAATGACAAATTAGTTTTAAAAACCTGTAAAAAAATATCCCCGAAAGTTTTTTCTGTTGCTATAGGTGCTGTTTCTACTTATGAAAGTGCTTCAAAAGTTATTACTAAAAATTTCCTAGGGCAAGAGTTTGGTTCTGGAAGTAAAAAAGTTAAAGTGCAAAACGTAAACCTTTGGCAAAATGATGGAAAACTCATTATAGCGTTAGATTTATTAGGTTCGGTAAATGGAACTATTTATTTATCGGGTTATCCACAATATAATAGTGTAACAAAAGAAATTTTCTTTGACCGTTTAGATTATGTTTTAAATACAAAAAGTGTATTGTTAAAATCGGCAAACTGGTTAGCACAAGGAACTATTTTAAGAAAAATTCAAGAAAGTTGTAGGTATTCTATTCAAGAAAACATGGAAGAAGGAAAAAAAAGTATGGAAAAATACTTAACTAATTATTCTCCTATTAAAGGTGTTTTTGTAAATGGAACCATGAACGATTTTGAATTTGAAAAAGTAGAACTAACCAACAAAGCGATTATAGCATTTATTTCTACAGGTGGTAAAATGAAAATTACAATTGATGGAATGGAGTAAAACATTTTTATTTTATTTATCATAACTTAACTTTCTAATAAATAAATTTAGTCTTAATACAAAAAAATACTTATGAATTTTAGAGTTTTATTTTTCATATTTTTTCTAAATACTAGTTTCTCACAAATTGATTCTACTAAGCTAAAAACACTTAATAAATCTTACATTACTGCAAAAAAAGATTCTGAAAAAGTTATGAAACTAACAGAAATAGCTTGGCTTCATAGAAAGTTTGATAAAAACAAAGCGCTTAATTATTGCAAAACTGCTTTAGCATTATCAAAAAATAAATTACATAGAAGGTATAGGGTTTGCTAACATGGCTAAAGGTAATATTTATAATTATCATATTATAAGTGATTCCGCATTATTAGCTTACAAAGAGGCATTGCCTTATTTTAAAAAAATAGAAAATGATACTTTAAGATATGATAGATTAAGACAATTGTATTATAACTTTGGAAGCACTTATTCAACCTATGGTTTAAATAAAGAAGCTATAACATCTTATCTCAATAGTATAAAATATTCAAAAAAAATATTTAAAAACAACGAAGTTTCTACTGAATATATAGCAATTGCAAATATTTATACTTCTCAAAAACAGTTTAATAATGCATTCAAATATGCAGAATTAGCTTTAAATGAAGCAAACAGAATTAAAGATTTATATGCTTACTGTTATGTAATAAATGATTTAAGTAGTTTATATCTTACCATGTATGAAGAAA
>JAAURU010000373.1 GCA_012032075.1 Flavobacterium sp. | reverse complement strand
ATTTACACATAGTATTTTGACTATCTAAACTTATGTAGAGCAAAGCGACTTTATATAAAATAGTTGCTATTTTCTTTCTATGTGGTTTACATATAATAACTAGACTAAAACCATTAAAACTGATACATTATAAAAATACTAAGACTGTCCAAAAAGAAGTATTACTGTAACGCTAAACACATTTCGAAATCAAAAAATAATGATATTCTATTGTTTATAGAAGCTCATTCTTCTAGGCGAACAGCTTAACAATAATGAACCTTCAGACAGTCTCAGCATCTTCATTGAATAGATTAGGTATTGCAAAATTATCTAGGTAATTTGCAATAAGCATACGAACCATTAAATGCACAAACTGTTGGAGGATAACAAACAACTACGTCTCCATTTTGTCCATCTTCTGCACATAATTCAGCAGCATAACCAAAACCTCCTTTAATTTCTTTTTGCTCCACTTTTGATAATTCTTGAGCACCTGCTACGTTTAAAATTGATTTTTTCATAATATAAAATTTTATTTGTTCTACTATACTACATCAATTTAAAGTCAACTGTAGTGTATTGACTATCGTTGCAACAATATTTTTAAAGCGGTAAAGCTTCTTCTTTTTCAGTGATTTCCGAGATAAAGTATTTTAGCTCCTTTAAATCATATTCAGTTGGAAAAACATTGGAGTTTACAATCTTTATAGGTGTAAAATTAAATTCATTTTTCAAACACCACTCATACGATTTTTTTAAGGTTTGCTCAATTTCAAAATCAATATGCTTCACTTTCCATTTAGTTTTCCAGTCTGGCAAACTCATTTTATGCTTATGCCAATCTTGCAAAGCTAATTCGGCCATTTGTGGATAATCTTTATTTAGTTGAAGTACTGTTTTGGCTACTACTAGATAAGGATTATCACTGTTATCGATATTCAAATTAAAATATACACGCACTTTGATTTTCTCAGGATAGTGTTGTAATAAATCCATTGCTTGCGAAAAAGCCGTATGACAATGGCCACAACTTGGACTTACTATCAAATCAATTGTAACCAAAGCTTCTTTGTATCCTATAATAATAGAAGGTAAATCATTCAGTGTTGAGGCATCTGTAACTGGCTTTTGCAAAAAAGAAAAAATAGAATAATTTCGTTTAAATTTTAAATGAGTAACATTTTCCTTAATTAATTCTTTGTTTCTAAAAAGTATTGGTTTAATGAAGAACCAAGTTGGAAACACTAGTAAACTTGCTTGTAAAAGTCTTTTATAATCAAAATAGAAATCTTTTGTAAATAAAATAAAAAACAAAGATTGTATGAGTAACAATAAAGATATACCTAAGCACAAAATGCACCATTTCTCTAACTTCACTTTTTGTAACCAAACGGAATAACCAACTAATGGCAAAGCAAGTACACTAAGAAAATTTAGTATTGAAAAAGCAGAAGGTTGTAGCTGTAATAATAAAACACTTGTCCCAAAAAAAAGTATTGGTAAATCGGAGAAATCTAACCATTTAGTAAGTTTTGAACTGTCAGATTTGATTACAGAATCACAGGAAGTTTGTTCACTAAAAGAACATATTTTTGAAATTACACCTTCTGACTTATTTATTTTTTCATCAATGATAACAATACTCAAAATTAGTCCAAGACTACTAATTAGTAATGTTAAAAAGGAAGGTAAAATGAGATTACCCCATACTAATAACAACAATATAAAAAGTAAAATTCCTAACCAAAGGTATTTGTTTTGTAGGATGGGTAAACTGTTCTTTTTTGTAATTTCATTTGGCTCAATGGCAACAACAATACCACTCCATTGTTGTAAAAAGTCAGCTGTATTATATCGCTTTTTCCCTTGCTTTTCATTCTCAATACTAATTTCGTTTGTGGAGCGATGAACTAATACAATATCATCAGAAATTACTGCTAAAAATGAATCAGGCAATGCTGTTAATTGATCTTTAGGGACTTGTGCTGCAACATTCTCAATGTTCAACATACTTAAAGTATCTGTAACTGCATACAAACTAGGATAATTAGGATGAGACAAAAACATATCTTCAAAACCCTCAGACTCCATTTTATAATTATGGAGCTTTAAAAATGTTTTAACAATTCCTACCATATTATTTTTATTATAAAACAAATATGAAAGTAATCTTTAAATAAAAAAAATAAGATATAATATAATTTATAAATTATCGTATCTATTTTTCAGTATAATAAATTATATAACAATCATTTATAAAAACATTTTACGGTTATGTTTTTAAAACTCCCAATTTTTATAATCTGTTTTAGACTCAAGTTTGTTTTCAATTTCGTCTTCCAATGTGGAGAAAAAATCAATTCCAGTCATTGCTTCAATTTTATCTACCGAAGTAATGTAACTATACAAAGGTTTTTCAGATTTTTCATGAGGCACTAAAAACCTATCATTTAGATCTATCTTTAGATAATAAAATTTTATAAAAATATTTTGGAACAGCAACATTTTCAAAACCGATAGTTTCTAAATCATCGCTCAAAACTCCACCAGTAACTACATAGATACTATCTTGTTTTTTTGCCCAATAACGAACTTTTTGCTCTAATCGATTCCAAATTCCTGCATTAAATTCATATTTCTGAGGTGAAATGTTAGACGTTAAAAAAGTAGATTCATAATCTTTCAAACTTCTTCTTCTATCTCCAGCTGGGCAAAGATGACCTTTATTAAATCCAGAATTTTTATAATTTTTCCAATGTGCCGAACCTGTTAAAACATCAGGGTCTATTTCAAAATAAGGTCGTTCATAATCTACGTCCTTAATATCTGATGCACTTAGAACATAAGCAACCCATTCTGATTGTTCATGCTCTTCTGAATAAGAAAATGTATAAGTTTCATGAGCATAAACAGTTCCAGTCGTATTTGAAGGCAAGTAATTAAACTCCGAAACAATAAGTGTATCGTCTTCTAAATTGATGTCATCAATTGCAATTTCTTTGCAAAATGAGAATAAAAAACAAAACCGCAACTATTAAAAATAGATTTTTTTACTAAACCTTCATAAATGTATTATTAACTATCTTTGTAAAGATAATTCTAAAATAAAAAATATGAAAACTAAATTGATACTGTTCTTATTACTTGTAGGGTTTCAATTCGCATTTAGTCAAGAAGTCGTTGTTGACAGTGTTACAGCAGCTAAAATGAGAACTGAAAAAGAAATGGAACTTGAAAAAGAAAAGATTAAAGCAGAAAAAGAAAAATTAGAAGCGAAAGAAAAAAAAGAGAAGGAATTGGCTAAAGCCCAAAAAGAAAAAGAAAAAGCAGAGAAAGATAAACTTAAAGCAGAGAAGGACAAACTAGCTACTGAAGAGAAAAGGGAAAAAGAATTAGCTAAAGCTGAAAAAGAAAAAGAAAAAGCTGAAAAGGAAAAACTTAAAGCAGAAAAAGAAAAACTTGAAGCTGAGGAAAAAAGGGAAAAAGAATTAGCTAAAGCCGAAAAAGAAAAAGAAAAGGCAGAAAAGGAAAAAGCTAAACTTGAAAAAGAAAAAGAAAAAGCAGAAAAAAAGGTTGCTGCAGACAAAGAAAAATTAGAAGATGCAAAAGATGATGTTGCCAAGCAAAGAGAAAAAATAAACAAACAAATGCAAGAAATTGAAAGTGAAAAAATGAAGTTTGACAAGGCAAAATTAAAAGGAAAATTAAGTCCTAATGACGAATTGAAATGGAGAGAAAAAATCCTTAAAAAAGAAGAAAAATTACAAGACTATAAATCTGACTTGCAAAAAGCAGAGAAAAAAATGAATAAACTAGGATAAAATCGGTTCTATCTCAAGACACTATCCCACAAAGTGTGTAAGTTAAAAAGTTAAGGCTTGGATTTTTATAATC
>JAAURU010000372.1 GCA_012032075.1 Flavobacterium sp. | reverse complement strand
CAACATTGATTTCCTCTAAAACCCTAACAAAAATATTCGGGAACAGAAAAAAGAGAACGTGGTGGGCATAGTAAAAGTGGTGTTGACTTTTATCTCGAAAACAACACAACATTATCTGTAAAAACTAATAAATCAAAATCATTCAAAGTTTGTCCGCCTGAAGTCGGACAACCTTCTCCTAAAACATTTGATTTACATTTTTCAAACAAAGGTTGGTATGATGGAAATATCGATGAAGAAAAATTTAGACTTTTGGTAAAAGACAAAACTAAACTTTCTTTACTACTAAGTGAATATGTTAAGTTCTTAAATGAATGTGATTTTCTTTTATGGTCATTGTACTTAAACGAAAAAAATATAAGTTCAAAACTTGTTGGAAAAACTGATTTGCAAAACATAACATTTAATCCAAACTTAATAGATTATTCAAACGATTTTACTGAAAAAAGTAGTGTAACAATAAAATATGGACAAGATAATTTTTCATTAGGAGAATTTCAAGTTCATTCTGCAAGAAATTCATTAAAATTTAGATTTAATTTTAACAACCTTTTGTCAATTTAAAAAATGTTTTTACATTTGGACAAAATTGGACAATTATGGACACAAATAAACAACTATTAAGAATTGAAGATATAGCTGAAAGGCTTAATTTATCACAGAAATCTGTAAGAAGACATATTCATGCAGGGAAAATAAAATCAAACAAAATTGGTGGTGTTCATCGTGTTGAAGAAAGCGAGTTATCAGTATTTTTTAAACCTCTCGGTTTATGAAATGGTAAATTAAAAGAAATTGATATTACTTATCCTAAATCAAAAAAAACAGATTTGATAAACTGGATGGATATTTCAGATGATTGGGACGGAACTACTCCAAATCAATTTACTTCTGCTGATTTATTTTGCGGTGCTGGTGGAATGGCAAAAGGTTTTGAAATGGCAGGCTTCAACCAAGTTTGCGGTTTAGATTGGTTTAAAGAAGCTGGAATGACTTATAGAGAAAATTTTTCTCATCCATTAATAGAAGGAGATATTACTCAAAGAGAAATAAAAGACAAATTCATAAACACAGTAAAAGAAAAACTAAATGGAAAGAACCTAACGGTTCTTTCAGGTGGTTTTCCGTGTCAAGGATTTAGTATGTCTGGAAATAGAATTGTCGAAGATAAAAGAAACTCTTTGTATAAAGATATGTTGGAAATTATTGAGGAACTACAACCTGAATTTATTGTTGCGGAAAATGTAAAAGGTTTACGCTCAATGTTAAAAGGAAAAGTCGAAGACAAAATAAAAGCTGACATTAGAAAACTTGGTTACGTTGTAAATGTAACAGTTTTAAATTCTGCTGATTATTACGTTCCACAAAAAAGAGAACGAGTAATATTTATCGCAAACCGAATTGGAAAAAGAACTATCATCCAGCACCACTTCTTGAATCAGATTCATACATAACAACAAGAGAAGCAATTGGCGATTTGGTTAAACTAAAAGACAATCCTAAATTTAATCATGTTAGAACAAAACATACTGATGATATGAAAGAAAGATTGGCAAAAGTTCCCGAAGGAAAAAGTCTATATGATAAATATTCAGATTCATGGAAGAAATGCCCATGGAATGAAGCAAGTTGCACAATTAAAGAAAATCATGGTGGTGTAAATATTCATCCAATTGAACCAAGAGTTATTACTGTAAGAGAAATGGCAAGATTACAATCTTTTCCAGATAGTTTTATTTTAAAGGAACAAAATCTAAACAAATGGTACAAATTGGAAATGCAGTTCCTCCGTTATTGGCAAAAGCGATTGCATTATCAATTAAACGCACTCTAAAACAATAACTTCATGTAACAGGCGTTTGGCAAGATTGCGAATTTTGTAGTAAATTCAAGTTTATTTCTCGCAAGAAATTTTATCTTTGATAGAAAATAATCGGTTCCGAAGTTCGCAACCTCGCCAAGCGCCAGAACGTTAGCGGTCATTGTAGGACGACCCACAACCAACAGTAGTCCTACAAAAAATAGACAAACAACTAAAAATTGTCAAAATACAACCAATTGTAGTGACATTACAACCGTAAGTAGCCGACAAAACTTGCATAAGCACTTTGACAGCCAATAACTTTGCAGAATCATTTAATACTAAAAATATGATGCAAAATTCAAAGTCAATTGACATAAAAATCCCAAGTGCTCTGGCTTAATCCCAATAGAAGACACACAACTTTTTGTAACTGACACAGGTGGTTCTGGGCAAACAGTTATTTACCTCAATGGCTCTTATGCTAACCAAGGACATTGGAAGGGAGTTGTGAAAGAGTTAGGCTCTGGTTACAGACACATTTTATTTGACGAACGTGCTCGTGGTAAATCTAAAAAGTCTAACGACTACTCTTTTAATGCTTGCCTAAGAGATTTAAGTGCAATCATCAAAGCAAGAGAAATTACAAACCCAATTTTAATTGGTTGGTCTTATGGAGCAATCCTTGCCGTACATTGGGTTCGTAACAATCCAAACATTGCATTGGGAATAGTTGCCGTTGACAGTGCTGTACCTTATGGCTTGACAGGAGATGCTGCAAAAGAAAGAATTTACAAACTTTTCAATAAAATCAAATTGTTTTTACCTATTGCTTCGTTCTTTGGCTTGGCTGCACGAATGAGTTCAAAACAACACGCTAAAATCAATATTGAAATCAATGAAATTTCTGCAAGTCTAGAACCTTTATTATTGGAAATGAAAATTCCAGTATGGTATGTTTTAGCGACTGGTAAAAGCAGAGGTGGCGAAGAGCAAGAATTTAATGCAATGCGAGAAAGCCTAAATCCAATACTTAAAAAAAATCACAACCTTAAAGTATTTGCAAAAGTGCCAAGCAATCACGAAAACATACTTGCCAAAGATTTTAAGGCTATTGCAAATTCTGTAATTGCCTTGACAAAAGAAATAAACCCAAACTATAAATTATAATTTTGTAACAATTTAATGAACAATGACAATGATTAACTCAAAATATATAGGTAACAAAATTGCCGAAGCAAGAAAGAAATTAAACCTTTCACAAGCCGAACTTTCACAACAAGTTGCAATCAGTCCACAAGCCGTAGGAAAGTGGGAACGTGGCGAATCTATGCCCGACATAACAATGTTAAATAAACTTAGTGGAATATTTAAAGTTGACCTGAACTATTTCTCAGACAACACAAACGAAGAAGAAACACAAGAAGTAACCCTTCAAAAAACAACAATAGAAAACCAAGAACAACAAAAAAAGAAAAAATTTGATTGGAATTGGGATATGTCAGGTGGTAATTGGGTTGATGCAGACTTTTCAGGCTTAAAAGACCTAAAAGAAAAGTTTAACGGTTCAAATATGAAAAACTGTAAGTTTATTGGATCGGAACTTTCAGGACTTTTGCTTAATGGCAATAACATCAACAACTGCGAATTTACAAGTTCAGACTTACGAAACAGCAATTTTGAAGGCTCAAATATTTCAAAAAGTAATTTTACTGAATGCTCTTTTATTGACAGTAAACTCACGGCTTGTGAAATCTCAAATTCTAATCTCTCAAAGGCAAATCTTTCAGGGACAGAGTTTGTGAATGGCAACTTTGAAAAAAACACTATTGACAATACAATTTGGAAACATACATCATTCAAAAACACTTCGCTTGCCAAAATCACATTTAACGGGACATTGGAAGATTGCGTATTTGAACATTGTGCCTTTTCAAAAGTAACATTCAATGGAGCAACACTTAAAAACACATTCTTCAAATGTAAGACACTAAAAAACATTAAATTTGTTGACTGCCAAGCCGACCGAATGACCTATGAATTTTTGAAGAATGGGAAAGCAAATTTGACAGGTTTAACAGA
>JAAURU010000371.1 GCA_012032075.1 Flavobacterium sp. | reverse complement strand
TCATAAATTTTATAAGTGTTTAATTGTTGGCTAAAAGAACTTACTCCATATCGCATACCAATATGGATAACATTTTCCATATCCAACCAGTTTTCATAAGGATTGTAATCAAACCCAACTTTAAAATAGCTTCCTTTTGTAGTAAAGTTAAAACGATCATCATCAACCGTTTTGTTTTCATTTCCTGCTTCTGCAGCTGCATAAAACTTTTTAGTTAAACGATAATCACCCACAATTTCTATACCTTGATAGTTTTTATCATAAAAAGACCTGGACAATCTATATATATCAACACCAACTCTTAATCCATAACGTTCAGGATATTTTTTTATAGAATCTTGAGCATTTCCTAGAAATGAAAAGAAAATTAGTCCTAAACTAAAAATATATTTTAACATGCGTTTCATTTTCGTTTTCAATTGATGGTTGTATAACTTCAATATCTTTAATCCAATCATCTACAATGGTTATTACTGGATCGGCATCATTAAGGTTGAATACAGTTCTAAAACCACATGCCCTAGAAATATAGATATCTTCCTTTGTATAATTAAATGTAATTATATCTTCAAAATCATTCATAGCATCATTATCAAAACCATTTAAAATAAAGCGTAAAGTGGTACTTGTTTCATTAGTCTTAAGAGGTACGGTAATTTTACTTTTCCAGTAAAATTTTCCAAACTATCAGTAATATTTGGTGCAACAATTAATAAATTAGTAACATTTTTTAACACTGTTTGATTAGAAAAATCATAAAACTCAATTACAACTCTTGAGGTTGTAGGAATTGTTCTAGGACACAAGTCGTCTTTTTCACAGTTCCATAAAGAAACAGCAATAAGCGTTAGTAAACCTATAATTATATATTTTTTCATTAGTTTTAAACTTAATTGTCTTTATTCTTAATTCTCAAATCTTACTACTACAAATTACTTCTTCTCCAAAAGTACAACATTTTCCACATGATGCGTTTGCGGAAACATATCTACAGGTCTTACTCTAGTTACTTTATACATTTCGTCAAGCAAAGCCAAGTCACGAGCTTGTGTAGCTGAATTACAACTCACATAAACCACTTTTTCTGCACCAATTTTTAAAATTTGAGCTACAACAGCTGCATGCATTCCATCTCTAGGTGGATCAGTGATAATGACATCTGGATGTCCGTGTGTTTTAATGAAATCGTCGTTGAAAACATTTTTCATGTCTCCTACAAAAAACTCACAATTAGTAATATTATTACGTTTGCATTTTCTTTCGCATCAGCAATAGCTTCAGGAACTGCTTCTACTCCTATTACTTTCTTTGCTTGTTTGGATACAAATTGAGCAATAGTTCCGGTTCCAGTATATAAATCATACACTAATTCTTCACCTGTTAAACCAGCAAATTCTCTAGTGATTTTGTATAATTCGTAAGCTTGATCGGAATTGGTTTGGTAAAAAGATTTGGCATTAATACTAAAATGCAAGCCTTCCATTTCTTCTAAAATGTATTCTCTTCCTTTGAATAATTGTACGTCTTGATCATAAATAGTATCATTAGGTTTACCATTAACAACATATAATAAAGAGGTAATTTCTGGGAAACGTTCTGCTAAGAAATTTAATAGTAATTCTCTTTGTGCTTTATCTTCTTTATAAAACTGAATCAACACCATAATTTCACCTGTGGAAGCGGTTCTAATCATTAATGTTCGCAACAAACCTTCTTGAGCACGAGGATTAAAGAATTCTAAATTATTGGCAACTGCAAATTCTTTGATTTCATTACGAATAGCATTAGAAGGGTCTTCTTGTAAATGACACTTTTCAATGTCTAAAATCTTATCCCACATTCTAGGAATGTGAAATCCTAAGGCATTTTTATGTTCGAATTCAGCTCCACTTCTCACTTCTTCATCCGTCATCCATCGAGCATTTGAAAATCCAAATTCCATTTTATTGCGGTAAAAAAACTGCTTTTCAGAACCTAAAATAGGTTCAAATTCTGGCATTTCTATTTTACCAATGCGTTTTAGATTGTTATAAACTTCTTGATTCTTGTAAAACAATTGTTTGTCATAGCTCATGTTTTGCCATTTACAACCCCCACAAGCTCCAAAATGCTGACAAACAGCTGTTACTCTATCTTCTGAAAATTCGTGAATTACCGTAGCTTTTCCTTCATAAAAGGCTTTTTTCTTTTTGGTAGTTTGTACATCTACCACATCACCTGGAACCACATTAGGTATAAAAATTACCTTACCATCTGGAGCTTTTGCTACCGATACACCTTTTGCACCTGCATCAAGGACTTTTACGTTTTCGAATACGATTCGTTCTGTTCTCTTTCTTCCCATAGCGCAAAATAAAGTATTGATTAGATTTATAGATATAGTTTTAAGAAAAAAAATATACATTTTTTGTGCTTTTTTCGTGAAAGTCAATTTTTTTTCTACTAATTACGTTTTGTTTAATGTGAATTAAGTTCGGTTTAATAGTAATTAAGTTATGCTTAATATGAATTAAGTTGGGTTTAATAGTAATCGAGTTATGCTTAATATGAATTAAGTTCGGTTTAATAGTAATCGAGTTATGCTTAATGTGAATTAAGTTCGGCTTAATATGAATCGAGTTTAGTTTAATAGTAATCAAGTTTTGCTTAATGTGAATTGATTTTGGCTTAATGCTACTTGGATAATTTGTAATATACCATCCCTAAAGGGATTTTTTAAATGTATTGAACTAGCAGCCTTTATAGTATCTCTAAAGGAATATCATTCATTTCGGATATTTTTATCGATATACTACCAGTTTGTAATCATTATAGCCATTTCTCATTCTAATTATCTTTTTCAAACAATCCCGTTAGGGATTTAATAGTGGTAACAAAAACAAATCTCATCACGTCAAAAAATCCCTTTAGGGATGATATCTTTGAGTACTTTTCTCAGAAGCACACCAATAGCACTTCGGTAAAAAATGGGTCCTGCTATCCACTATATCTTTGCTTTTTAAAAGAAAAAGCAAAGGATGCCGTTCTTATCAGGGCTAAAAATCATATTTTTAATTTCTAAACACTTTTTCAAATAGAAATCTAAAGAAACTAATTTCTTTTCTACTAAAATTTTAACAATTTGAGAATAACCGTAAAAATATAGCAAAGGGTTTTTATATATTTGAGGAAAACAAAGACACATGAGTTTCAAACTACTTGCCATAAGACCTCTTGATGGTTGCAATCCTAAATTTTTAAAAAACTTAGAAGAAAATAGAATTTATCAGTTTTATAATGATTATGAGTTTTTCATTGGTGACACAAAAATAACTCATGAAAAAGATGTTATTAAAGGTGATATTACTAAAATAGAATACAACCCAAAAAATGAAGTGCCTCCAAACTTTTTTGATCAAGGGAATACCAAAATAAATATTTCTGCTATTGTAGGAAAGAATGGTAGTGGGAAGAGTAGTTTGGTGGAATTGATGTATGTGGCTTTTTATAATTTGGCTGTTACAGAAGGAATTATCAACAAGAAACAACAAAAGAAATATTTTAAAGAGGAGATAAATAATTTTAAGGGGGAAAAAAACTCAAAAAAAGAAAATGATTTCTTGATAAAATGCATTGATGAATTATTAAAAATTGACATAAATAAAACTGTATTTTATGATTCACAAATAAAAGAAAGAGAAACATTTATATCTATTAATCAAAAGTCTATTCATATAATATTTGCTATTGAATTTATCTTAAATCATAATAAAGAAGACAAATCTAGTTTAACTTTTGATGAAGATATAAAGGATTTTAAAAACAGTAAATTTTAACAATGACAATAAATTAAAAAAAGTTAAAATTAGAAAAGTAAGAAAACCAAAGATTTTAACTTTGTATTTA
>JAAURU010000370.1 GCA_012032075.1 Flavobacterium sp. | reverse complement strand
CAACGAGGCGCGGTGAGATGGGGCCGAGGTGGAGTGTCCGTTCGTGGCATGAGAACGAGTCAGCGCAGCCGTGAGCGATGGAGTGCGCAGGCGTATCGTTCCCGCCACCAGGAGTGATCCGACGCCGGGTGTTGGCACCTCACGGTGAGGTGCCACGCCTGGTTGCCTCAGGCTGGAGGAATGGCCGTGATCCGATTCCGAACGTGCGTGGCGGTGGCGCTCGCCCTGGCCTCGTTCCGCGATCACGACCTGGTGCGCGGCATGATGATGGAGTTCTCCGAGCTTGGGCAGCGCATCGGGCTGAAGCTGTGACTGAGTACCTTGTTAGTAAAGGTGTAGATTATGATAAGATTATCTTTCATGGGTTCGGTAGCTCCCATCCAATCGCAACCAATGAAACAGTGGAGGGGAGAAGCAGAAATAGGCGGGTTGAGATTCTGCTCCAAAACCCGAAGAAATAAGAAGCTAAAAAAACAATATGCTTATTTTAATATGAAATAAAGTTGTTGTCATTTTACTTATTTTAAATATTCAATTTTGTTTACTTTGTAAAGATATGAGACTTTGCGGAGCAATTAAAAACTAAAAGATAATGAATTTACTAACTACAAAAGAATCTTCAAAATGGACAATGAATAAAAAAGAAAAAAACATAATTTTTATTTTAAGTGGAATACTAACAATACTAATATTATATTTGACTATAAGACTTAGGACAAGTGATATTGCGCTTTCAATTGTTCCAGGTTGGCATACAACTATTCTTCCACTAGAGATTACGTGGACTATTTTAACTATAATAATTATAGTTTCAAGCCTATTACTGTATTTCATTTACAAAGGAATACTAAAATGCTTAACTTTATTGTGGAAAAGATTAAAATTGTAAAATAAGGATTACCACACTTCAAAATCTCCTATCTTCAAAGCATAAATCTTAATCCACAAACAACATCAAACCTACAAGTTCCATAGTAACGACCCATTTTGTAACAACGTGATTTTAATCCGTTGGTAATAGCCACAAATTAAATGCAAAAAACTTTAAAAAAATAAACTATAAACTACAAACAACATCAAACCCACAAGTTCCATAGGAACGACCCATATTGTAACAACGTGATTTTAATCCGTTGGAAAAAAACGCAAGCATCACTTAATTTAGTTTAATAGTAATCGTGTTTAATTTATACAAAATCTAATTCGGCTTAATAGTAATTAAGTTTTGCTTATTACTAATCGAATTATGCTTAATACAAATCTAATTCGGCTTAATAGTAATTAAGTTTTGCTTAATGCTAATCGAGTTTGGTTTAAACCTAATTTAATTCTGTGAACTAATAATCTAATACATAGAACTAGTAATTAAATACATAGAATTAGTAATTAAATACATAGAACTAGTAATTAGATGCAGAGAACTCCTGAACCATCCAAAATAAAACACAGACAAAAAACATCTTCTATAGGTAAATGGTAACAAACGTTAAAAAAAACCAAAATTCAAATTACTTAGTAGAGCAAAAACGTAATTCTTCCTATATTTAAAGCCATAAACAAACCTAATCAAATAGTCACATGAGAATTTGTACCCTCTTGATTGTTTTTTTACTGTCCTTTTTGGAAATGCACAAGATTATTTCCCTAACAACGATGGTGTAAAACAATCTTTTAAAATCATGTTGCAGTAACTAATGCAACCATTTACGTGTCAGCTACACAAAAACTAGAAAAAGCAACCCTATTATTTAAAGATGGCAAAATCATCGAAGTAGGAACAGCGGTAACAGTACCTAAAAATGCGACTATAATCGATGGAACAGGAAAAACAATTTATCCTTCATTCATTGATATATTCAGTGAATTTGGTATCGATAAACCACAACCTAAAACAGGTGGAAGAGGTCGTTCAAACGAATACGATATCGAAGCAGAAGGTTATTACTGGAACGAACACGTAAAACCACAATACAATGCGTATGAAAACTTAAAATACGATACCAAATCAGCAGGTTCACTTCGCGAAATTGGTTTTGGTACGGTAGTAAGTCATCATAACGATGGAGTTGTAGCAGGAACAGGCTTACTTTGGACACTTAATGATACAGATAGTAATGCTAAACGTATTTTAAAATACAAAAGTTTCCCAACACCTAAACTTCGGTAGAAGTAAATTATCAAATCAAAGTTATCCTTCTTCTTTAATGGGAATGATGGCTTTAATTCGTCAGGTATATCACGATGCAAAATGGTATGGTGAAGGAAATTCAAAAACAAAAGACCTATCACTAGAAAGTTTTAATGCAAATAAAAATTTAGTTCAAATCTTCTATGCTGGTGACATCTTAAGTAAATTAAGAGCAAGTAAAATTGGAAAAGAATTTGGTGTAAACTACATCATTAAAGGAAGCGGAGACGAATTTGAAAAAATTGAAGAAATTAAAAAAACAGGAGCAACTTATATCGTTCCGCTAGATTTCCCAGTAGCTTACGATGTTTCAGATCCCTACATGGCACAACAAGTAAGTGTTACCGATATGCGTTTTTGGAATCAAGCTCCTTTTAACTTAAAAATTTTAGCAGAAAACAATGTTAATTTTGTTTTGACTGCCAATGATAATAAAGATCCAAAAGACTTTTTAGCTAATTTAAGAAAAGCAGTTAAATATGGTTTACCCAAAGAAAAAGCAATCGCAGCTTTAACAGAAACTCCAGCGAAAATAGTAAATCAATCGAGTTTAATTGGAACCTTAAATAAAGGTTCATTAGCTAATTTCTTAATTGTTTCTGGAGATATTTTTGACGAGAAAAGTACTATTCATGAAAATTGGGTACAAGGAAATAGAAACATCTTAGATAAAATAATCCAAGATGATATTAGAGGAAACTATGATGTTACTTTTAACAACATGACTTTCGAGGTTAAAATTTCGGGAGAATTAGATAAGTTAGAAGCTAAAGTTTCAAAAGACAGTATCGATTTTGGCACAAAATTAACTTACAATGAACCTTGGGTTACATTGGTAATCAAAACAAAAGATACAGTTAGTAATTCTTATTATAGATTAACAGGAACAAAAAACAAAACGTTTTTAGAAGGAAAAGCTGTTTTAGAAAACGGAAAAGAAACAACATGGACAGCGACTAAAAAAGAAGTAACTGATAAAAAAGAAGAAAAGAAAGATGACAAAAAAGAAGACGATAAAGTCCCAGAAATGATTCCTGTATTGTTTCCAAATATAGCTTATGGAAATGCAGTTAAACCAAAACAAGAAACCTTATTGTTCAAAAACGCAACCGTTTGGACAAGTGAAAAAGAAGGGATTCTTACCGAAACAGATGTGCTTCTTGAAAATGGAAAAATCAAACAAATAGGTAAAAACATTTCGGTTGCCAATGCTAAAGTTGTAGATGCAACAGGAAAACATTTAACAGCAGGAATTATCGATGAACACTCTCATATTGCCATTTCAAAAGGAGTAAATGAAGGAGGTCAAAATTCTTCTGCAGAAGTAACCATTGAAGACGTTGTAAATTCAGATGATATCAATATTTACAGAAATTTAGCGGGTGGAGTTACATCTTCAAATTTATTACATGGTTCTGCAAATCCTATTGGTGGTCGTGCGGCTTTCATCAAATTAAAATGGGGTTACACTCCAGATGAAATGCTTGTAAAAGATGCTCCAAAATACATCAAATTTGCTTTGGGTGAAAACGTAAAACAATCTAATTGGGGTGGTGGCCGTTTTCCACAAACAAGAATGGGTGTAGAACAAGTATATGAAGATTACTTTTCCCGTGCGTTAGAATACAAAAAAGAATGGGCAAACTACAATAGTAGTAAAGCTAAAAAACAAAGTAGCACCACGTTTTTGATATCGAAATGGAAGTATTGAATCAAAT
>JAAURU010000369.1 GCA_012032075.1 Flavobacterium sp. | reverse complement strand
TCTATATGGTAAATAAATATATTTTTAGACCATAGTCCTTTTAAATTTAAAGACAAAAGATATAAAAATTGACTACTATTTAAAATAAATATAGATTTTTTAATTTTAGAATAGAAATCATAAAAACAGAAAATTTTTAATAATAAATCTTTTGCGTTAATAAATATAAAACTAAACTATAATATGTATAAAAATGATAATATAAACGAAGATAAGTTTAACTTTTTCAAATGGGGAAAATTTATACCAGAATAGTTGCTGTTTTATTGATGCTTAATAGCAATATTTTTACAGCTCAAACAATTAATATCCCAGATGAAAACTTCAAAAAAGCTTTATTAGAGAAACATTGGTATAATCCAATTCTTGATAAAAATAATGATGGAGAAATTCAATTGTCTGAGGCATCAACATATACAGGGGAAATATCTGTAAGTTATAAAGGTATTAAAAGTTTAGAAGGAATTGAAAACTTTGTTAGTATTAAAGAATTAAATTGTTCAGGAAATAATTTAACAAAATTGGATGTATCAAAAAACATACTTTTAGAAAAAATTGTTGCCAATAATTGTAATTTAAACGAGATAGACTTGACTAAAAACTTAGTTTTAGAAAAATTATCAATAGAAAACAATAATCTTTTGAACTTAAACCTTTCAAGTAATAAATCAATTATTCGTTAGATTGTTCCAAAAATTTGATACAATCTTTAGATCTTAGAAATAATAAATTGCTAACAGGTATTAACTGTTCAAGAAACAACATTACTAGTTTAAATATCGATGGGCTTAAAAATATAAGAGAACTTAATTGCAATGAAAATAAGATCGATAAATTAAACATGCAATACAACTTAGGTCTAGAGCAACTGTATTGTGCTAATAACGTTTTAACCGAGTTAAATTGTAATAATATAAATTTAAAATATTTAACTTGTAATAATAATAAGCTTTCAATTCTTCATACTGGAAATATTAAAGCAATTATAGAAATAAATTGTTCCTATAATAAGTTGACTGAATTACATCTTGAAAACTGCTTTTTTTTAAAAGAATTAGAATGTTCAAATAATTTCATTACAGAATTAAAAGTTGAAAACGCTAATTCTTTAATAAAACTAGATTGTAGCTTTAATGGGCTGAAGAGTTTACAAGTAAATAGTTGCTTAAAATTATCTTATCTAATTTGTAATTCAAATGAATTAGAAGAATTAAATGTAACTGAAAATAAAGAGTTGAGAGAGTTAATAGTAAATTCTAATCGTTTATCTAGGTTAAACTTGTCTCTAAATCCTAAACTAACAAAAATTTACTGTTCTGATAATAATTTGAGAGAATTAGACATAGCAAATGGGAATAATTTAAATATTACACAAAACAGAGCTAGTATTTTTAGTAAATACAGCAATAATTTTAAAGCATTTAATAATCCAGATTTATTCTGTATTCAAGTTGATGACTTGAATTATGGAGTATATGAAAATTTTTGGGATAAAGATGAGCACACTTACTTTAGTGAAGATTGTAAAACTTTCATTAAACCAGATACTATATATAGAAAAGATAGAGAAAGATATAGTTCATTATTAGTAGAAATAATGTCAGAATACAGAGGGCTTTTTAGCTTGCAATACATTGAAAAAAAATTTCCAAAAAAAATGCGTGAAAGTGAAATAGAAAGATTAAGAAATGTTCAAAATGGAACATATTTAAAAGAAATTCAATTTATTATAGATTCTATAGGTACTAAAAATTTAGGAGATGATGTGTCTAGGCTTTTAGAATCTAGTA
Organism: Flavobacterium sp.; assembly: GCA_012032075.1. Taxonomy (GTDB): domain Bacteria; phylum Bacteroidota; class Bacteroidia; order Flavobacteriales; family Flavobacteriaceae; genus Flavobacterium. Next base: position 2,135 of record JAAURU010000369.1, on the reverse strand, counting down.
TAAGTAACAATATTCCACTAGTATATAAATATTTAATTGAAAGCCAAAAAATAGATTTTAGTAAACCCTATACATATGAGATTGTGATATCAGCTTCTATAAAATCGTTTTGGAGTGCATTTAAAAGACCTGAAAGAGAAACTAGAGAGAAAGAATGGTCAGAAATAATACTAAATAACTGTGGTTATCCTACCATTGAATGAATAGACTTTTTTTAGTTATAAAGGAGTAATTTAATGAAGATCATTAAGAGAAATTGCTAATCGTCAACTAAATAAATACAATAGATTTGATAAAAATAAAAATGTTTTTGGAGAAGCACTGCTTATCAAATATTATAGTAATTATTTTATAATAAAAAACACCCAAGTTTCAATTTCAAAGAAGAAGAGAATAAAAAAAAGAATGGAAGAATGGAAGAAGATTTTAAATGATAAAAATGGGATTTAAAATAATAAATCACCCTTTTTGGGTGATTTATTATTGAAATAGAATCTTAATCTTTGCCAAAATAATTTCAAATTTTTAATAAAATGAAAAAAAGTATAAAAGTTGCCTTGTTATTAATAGTATTTATTGTTTCAATTTTAGCATTAATCTATGAGTTGAATACTAAAAAAGAATATAAAGGAGTACCAATAAGTTTTTGTGAAGTATGTCAAGAGAAATACAAAGATAGTATTGTAGAAGTTGAAGGAGCTGTTTATTTATTTGATAATTCACTTGTAGTTTTAGGTAATTATGATATTGGTTTAGCAAATTCCTGTAAAACACCAAAAGAATTAAGAACTGCAAGTATAAAAATAGCAGGGAGTGACAATCCAAATGAAAATGAAATGCAAACATTAGAGGATAATTATTCAAATGAAGATTTAAAAATTATAGGAAATAATAAAGAAGAAATTAAAATAGGCGATAAAGTAAAAGTTACTGGAAATGTAAGTACAGATAAATGGAGCTGCTCTATAACTGTTTATAAGATTGAAAAAATTAATTAATTAATACCAATGCGAAAGTATTTAATAAAAGTATTATTTTGTATTACTGTTTTATGTATTACGAGTTGTGATGTAATATATTTAGGTCTTACAATTACAGAAGCTATTTCAGATGGTAAAAAAAAGAAACAAGAAAAAAAGAGACTAGAAGAGGCAAAAGCTGCTGGAACTTTAAAGGGTAAAAGTATTGAAAAATTGATTATTGACGCTCCTGAATATGTGAATTACAATGAAGCTTTTTCAATTCCTGTAAAGGCTTACACAACAGATGGTAAAGTTATAACAACAAATATTAAAGACTCTGTTTTTACCGACATAAGTGAGTACGAATTTTCATCAGATATTGCTAAGTTTTCAGATTCAGTATTTGTCATTTCTTGCGGTGTAAAAACACTAAAAGAAAAAAAGCATAGTGTTGCCATTACAGTTAAACCTATAGATCATCCAGATTTAGTTCAAACTATTATATTGCCTATAAAGTATTATAGAAGAGGTTATATTTCACTTGGAGGAGAATATGGGATATCAGGTTCAGATGGGTCTGCTGGTAATAACGGTAGAGATGGGTCAAACGGATCAACATCTGCAGGAAATGGGAGTGATGGATCTAATGGAGGAAATGGATCTAATGGTGGTGATGGAAGTAACGCTAGTGATATTGTTTTTAAAATGGATTTAATTGAAAATAATTTGTTGCAATACGAAGCACAGTCAAGTAGTGGATATCTTATAGATTCAGGTTTAATTGACGCTTCGTTAGGATCAATAACTTTATCAGTAAGTGGGGGTTCAGGAGGTTCAGGAGGTTCAGGAGGTCAAGGTGGTAAAGGTGGTAAAGGAGGTGATGCTTCACAAGTTCAAGGTTCTGGAGATGGTTATGGGGGCAATGGGGGCAATGGAGGCAATGGAGGCAATGGAGGTAATGGAGGTAATGGAGGCAATATCACATTAATTCTTACTAAAAAAGCGATGAAATATAATGATATAATAAAAGTTGACGTATCAGGAGGAAGAGCTGGAAACGCAGGCCCTTATGGCCTTGCTGGAAACGCAGGAAGCGCTTATTTTAATGCAGGGAGTGGTAAAAGTGGACAAATAGGTAAAGCAGGACAGTCAGGGGATTGATGGTAAAATCTG
>JAAURU010000368.1 GCA_012032075.1 Flavobacterium sp. | reverse complement strand
AAACTGGTGCCAAAATAACTATAAATAATCCATTAAAAGTTAAAAACTGACCTGCAGATGGATTAAAACCTAAAATATGTCTGTCTAAAATTCTATCGGCAAAAAGGTTCATAGATGTATAAGCTTGTTCAAATAAAGCCCAAAAAACAATTGTGAAAACAATTAAAATTGTTAATGCAATTAATTGATCTCTAGCTTTTCCGTCTAATTTTGTTACTGCATAATATACAATATATATGAAAGAAATTCCACCAGCAATCTTTAAAGCCCAAGATACAGCGTGATGGTTTTGAACCATTTGCCAAAAGATTAAAGTAGATAATATACTTCCTAAATAAATAAGCCATTCATTTTTAAGTCCAAAAGATTTCTGTTCTAAAAAGGGTTGATTTGTTGACTCTCCTTTACCCAATAATAATTTTTTGCCAGAAATAAATGTTATTAAGCCAAAAAGCATTCCAACACCAGCTGCACCAAATCCATAACTCCATCCATAAGTTTCTCCTAACCAAACACAGGTAATTGTAGCTAAAACAGATCCTAAATTGATACCCATATAAAATATTGTAAAGCCAGAATCTCTTAGTTTATCTCCTTTTATATATAATTCACCAACTAAAGAAGAAATATTAGCTTTCAAAAATCCAACTCCTAATATAATTAATGCCAATGAGAAATAGAAAATTTGTAAAGCAAAATTGTCTCTTGTAATTTCTCCAGTAATTGATTGTGTTGCAACATTACCTTCATAAGCCATACCTAGATGACCTAGTACTAACATTATTCCTCCAAAAACGATTGATTTTCTAAAACCTAAATACTTGTCAGCAATAAAACCACCAATAACTGGAACGGCATATACTAGGGCAGCATAACTACCAATTAGTAAATTTCCTGAATCATCTGAAAATAAATGATATTTTGTTAAATAAAAAATCAATAAAGCTTTCATTCCATAAAATGAAAAGCGCTCCCACATTTCTGTAAAAACAATATAAATAATGCTCTTGGGTGTCCAAAAAATGTTTTTTGGTCTAGGGTTTTATCACTCATATTATAATTTTTCTAGTAAAAAGTTAGTCATTTTTATGTATAATTGGAGTCGGGTATTTCCACCTCTAATTCCGTGGTTTTTATCAGGATAAATAGCCCAATCAAATTGTTTGTTTGCTTGTACTAATGCTTCTACCATTTCATTGTATTTTGAACATGTACATTATCATCAGCTGTTCCATGAATTAAAAGATAATTTCCTTTTAACTTTTCAACATGATTAATAGGAGAATTATCATCGTAACCACTTGCATTTTCTTGTGGAGTTTGCATGTATCTTTCAGTGTAAATTGAATCATAATATCTCCAACTTGTTACAGGAGCAACAGCAATAGCTGTTTTGAAAACGTCATTACCTTTTAGGATACAATTACTACTCATAAAACCACCATAAGACCAACCCCAAATTCCAATTCGAGATGCATCAACATAACTGTATTTAGCAATTATTTTTGCCGCATCAATTTGATCTTCAACTTCATATTTACCTAATTCTTTGTAGGTTACTTTTTTAAATTCAGCACCTTTATATCCTGTTCCTCTTCCATCAACACAAACCACAATGTATCCTTTTTGCGCTAACATATAATACCAATAATCGTTTGCACTATTCCATTGATTAGCTACTTGTTGAGAACCAGGCCCAGAATATTGATACATTAAAACTGGATATTTTTTTGAAGTATCAAAACCTGTAGGTTTAATCATCCATGAATTTAGAACATGTCCTTTTTGGGTAGTTATTGTTGAAAATTCTTTATTTGGAATTGCATAATTTGAGAGCTTATCTTCGAGGTCTTGATTAGAAACAATTACTTTAATTAAATTTCCTTTTTTTGATTCATTTAAACTGTAAAATGGAGCTTTTGTAGCACTTGAATAAGTATTAATGAAGTATTCAAAATTAGGGCTAAAAGTAGCGTCATTTGTTCCAGTATTTGAGGTTAATCGTGTTTTGTTTTTGCCATCAATTTTTATAGAGTAAACATCTCTATTTATGGAACCATTTTCAACGGATTGATAGTAAATGGTTTTGTTTTTTTCGTCAAAACCATAATAATTGGTCACTTCCCAATTACCAGATGTAACTTGTTTTTTAATTTACCAGTTTTGTCATAGTAATATATATGATTGTAACCGTCTTTTTCAGAAGTCCAAATAAAACTATTGTCTTTTAAAAATGTTAAATTATCCGTTACATCAACATAGGCTTTGTCTTTTTCATTTTAAAACTATAGTGGTTTTTAGCAGAAGTTGCATCTATAAAATGTAAATCTAAATTATTTTGATGACGATTTAAAACCTGTGCACTTAGAATGTTTGCATCATTTGTCCATTGTAATCTAGCAATATAAAAATCAGCATAATCTCCTAAGTTTATTTTTGATATTTTATTTGTTTTTAAATCATAAATATGAAGTGAAACAGAAGCATTAGTTTCACCTGCTTTAGGATATTTAAAAACGCTTTGAGTAGGGTACAAACCTTGGTTATAAATGTCCATTGAGAATTCTGGCACTTTAGTTTCATCAAAACGTATAAATGCAATTTTATCTCCAGTTATATTCCAATCAAAAGCTTTAACAAAAGCAAATTCTTCTTCATAAACCCAATCGGTAATACCGTTAATAATCTTATTTTTTGTTCCTTCATTTGTAATTTTTAATTCAACTTCATTTGTTACATCAAATACATATAAATTGTTTTCAAAAGCATACACTATTTTAGAACCATCAGGAGAAAATGTTGGTTCTTGAATTTGCTTATTAGTAAATTTTGTAAGCTTTTTTGTTGAAATATCATAAACAAAATAATCGGCTGTAAAAGAATGCCTATAAATAGGACTAGAATTTGTTGCTATTAAAATTTTACTTTCTTTTTTATCAAAAGTATAGCTGTCAATACTCTTTAATTCGGGATAATTCTTAGTATCAATTAATGTGTTTACTTTTTCAAGGGTTGCATAATCATACAAATCAATTTGTTTACTACCAGAATTTCTGTTATTTTCTAAAATAGTATATTGATTAGTGTTTTTCATGGCATTTAGTTCATTCATCCCTTTAGTTCTAAAAGTGCCATCCCAAATTTCTTCAAGTGTAATATTTTGTTGTGCAACAATTGAAAATGAAGCGACTAACAAAAATAAAGTAGTAATTTTCTTAAATATCATGTTATTTTTTGCTTAAAAACCTCCAATAATAGCAATTTTTTATGAATTATCCATCAATTTTAACTTATTTTGGTTTGTGTTGTTTTTTTTGTTATTTTTACTAGCTTAACTACCTGCTATTTACTGAATATGATTAAACTTTACAATTTAATTTTATTTTCAATTTTACTGCTTTCATGCCCCACTCATAGTCAGCAGTATAATTTTGAAATTACAAATCAAGAGAAAGGATTTCCATCCTCATCTGTCAATAAAATTTTTAAAGGCAGCAATGGGCTACTTTGGTATGGAACCGAAGGGGCTGGACTTATTCGATATGATGGAAACAGTTTTATAAGCCACAACGAATACAAAAACACCGAAAATTTATTTATAACTGATATAATTGAAAATTTCAATAAAGAACTTTTAGTGGCAACTAAATATAGAGGTTTATTAATTTTTGATGGGAATAAATTTATAAATGAGATTAAATATGCTACAATTAATGGGGCTTTTGATTCATTTGATCAACTTTTAAAGACAGATAAGTCAATATATGGAATCAGTAAAATAGAATTTATAGTATTGATGATAAATACAATTTGAATGTTAGCCTAGATATTATGTGACAAAGGAAATTTCTAAAATTAATTCAGTTGCAAAATTAGAGGCAGATAGCTTTTTAAGTGGCAACAAATAAAGGATTGTATCAATATAGCAACAAT
>JAAURU010000367.1 GCA_012032075.1 Flavobacterium sp. | reverse complement strand
CAGTTTTCGCTTGGTTATGGGTTAAACTAGGAAAATATAACCCAAATACAGCAGTTAAATTTTTCATTAGCATTAATGTTTGTTGGACTAGGATTTGGTGCTTTAGTTTTAGGAATTAATACATCTGGAGTAGGTAAAGTTGCTGCAATTTGGTTGATTTTAGCTTATTTGCTTCATACATGTGGAGAATTAAGTTTATCTCCAGTTGGACTTTCAGCAGTCACAAAATTATCTCCAGTTAAAATAGTAGGGTTTATGATGGGTGTTTGGTTTTTAGCAACCGCAAGTTCAGAATTTATTGCTTCAGTATTAGCAAACATAGCATCTGTCGATACATCAAATGGAAAAGCACCTGACTTAAATTTAGCCAAGCAAAGTTATTTACAATTATTTGAATATCTTTTTTATACAGGAATAGGATTTGGAGCAATACTACTTGCCCTTTCACCTGTAATCAAAAAATTAATGCATGGAGTAGACAAAGAATTGAATAACTAAAAACAATAAACTAACTTACAATTATAACTTATGAGTCAAAATTCAACTGATCAATTTTTTAAAAGTACCGTTTTAGGACACCCATCAGGATTATTCGTTTTATTTTTCACTGAAATGTGGGAACGTTTTTCATATTATGGAATGCGTGCTCTTTTAGTATTATTTTTCACCGCTTCTTTACTTGATGAAGGTTGGGGATGGCCAAAAGAACATGCTTTAGCTATTTTTGGAACTTATACCTCTTTAGTTTACTTATCTACTATGTTAGGTGGTTATTTTGCAGATAAAATAATTGGTTTTAGATGGGCTGTTGTTGCTGGAGCTTTAATGATGACTATTGGTCATGCTTGTATGGCTCTTGAAACCAGTTTTTTTATCTATTTAGGTCTTACATTCCTAGTTTTTGGTAGTGGCTTTTTTAAGCCTAACATGACTTCTATAGTTTCTGAAATTTATAAAGATAAACCAGAGAAAAAAGACGGAGCTTACACCATATTTTACATGGGAGTAAATGCTGGTGCATTCTTTGGAATTATGCTTTGTGGATATTTAGGAGAAAAAATTGGTTGGTCATGGGGATTTGGAATAGCAGGAATCTTCATGTTATTTGGATTGTTACAATTTTGGTGGGCCAAAGATATTTTTGGAGACATTGGTTTAAAACCAAAAGCACAATCAAAAGAAGATGTTGCTTTATCAATCACAGAAGAAAACGGTGGAAAATTAAATCCGTTTACAAAATTAGAATTAGGAATTATTGCTGTAGCTGCTTTCTTAGGATTAACATGGATATTAAATGACCCCATTGCAAAAATTACCGAAGGTGTTACAAACTTATATAGTTTTGATATAAACGGTTTTGACGGGAATAATGTAGTTATATTAACAGCTTTGTCTTTATTTGTTACGCTATTAATTATTAGAATTCCAAAATATATTCCAGTTGTTAGAGATAGAATGATTGCTATCGTTTTCTTTGCCTTCATAACAATGTTTTTTTGGGCAATTTTTGAACAATCTCCTGGGTCGTTAACGTTATTTGCTAGAGATTATACGCAACGAATTTTAGAAGGCACTTCGGGAACTATTTTTAAAATAGTAGATGCTTTAATGACAATTGTACCATTGGCAATCATAACATGGGTATTAATTTTATTAGCAAAACAAACTTTCAAGAAGTTTGCTGCCTCTGTTTTAATATTAGGGTTGAGTTTTGTTATTATTTGGGGTATTGCCATTTGGAAAGTAAAAAACGATTATTATTCTTCTTCTTATGTTGTAGAATATGCAAACAATAACGGAGTTATAGAAACAGCAAAAGTGGTTTCTTCAAAGGATTATACTAATGGAGAAAAATTACCTATAATCGATAATGAATCGGTTACAATTTATGATGCTTCTGCTGAAAATAATGCAGGAAAAGTAACAAAAGACAATATACTTTATGACAAAGAGAATAATTCTTTAGGAGAAACATTTTCAGCTAAAATTGCCCGCATCTTTAAAGAGGACAAAATAGGAGCTGGCATTCAAATTAACAAAGCTGAAGTTGCATTTACGAATACAAAAGGAGAGTCGAAAAGTAAAATTATAAAAATGTCAATGATGATTTGGCAAAATTTAAAGAAGGCTCAGAATTGCAATTATTAATTACACATAGTGTAGGATATGACAATAAAGAGTCCAATAAAAATCAAGCTATTGTAAGAGCAAAAGAGAGTGCAGTTGAAATAGGAGCAACTTGGTTTTCCATTTTAAACTCTCTATTCATTATTGCCTTAGCACCTTTATTTTCTAGATGGTGGGAAAGTAAATACAATCCAAGCGCTAGTGGAAAGTATGCAATTGGTATGCTACTTGTAGGAGTTGGTACAGCAGCTGTTGCAATTGGAGCAAGTGGAATTGCACCAGGAGCAAAGACAGCTTCTGTAAGTATTATTTGGTTAGTTTTAGTATATTTATTTCATACTATGGCAGAGCTTTGTGTTTCTCCAGTAGCGTTATCCTACATTAGCAAATTAGTACCAGCTAGAATGATAGCAATGATGTTTGGAATTTGGTATTTAGCAGTAGCAATTGGTATGAAATTAGCGGGAATGTTTGGAGAATATTCAGAAATTTTAGCAGCAGAAAAAGGATTGAGTACTTTTTTCTGGATATTAACAATAATTTCGGTAGTTTTAAGTGTTATGGCATTTTTAACTGCACCAATATTTAAAAAACTAATGCATGGTGTAAGATAACAAACAAATTTTGGCATCTTTTTTGCCTAATTTTGTTTTTAAATAATTTATTCAATATGAAAAAGATAGTTTTATTTATAGCAATCATCTTATTTAGTCTTACTAGTAAAGCTCAAGAATTAACATGGCATACTGATATGGCTAAAGCATCTGAATTGTCTATTAAAGAAAAAGGCCTTTATTGTTGTTTTTACAGGTTCAGATTGGTGTGGCTGGTGTATTCGTTTGCAAAAAGAAGTTTTAAAAACACCTGAGTTTGAAAAATGGGCGAAACAAAATGTAATTTTAGTTGAGTTAGATTTCCCAAGGAGAACACCACAAGATGAAACTATTAAAGCTCAAAATTACCAAATGCAAAGTATTTTCCAAGTGAGAGGCTATCCCACAATTTGGTTTGCTAATCCTGAAAAAACAGCAGAAGGGAAAATGAACTTAAATGGCTTAGGAAGCACAGGATATGTTGCTGGTGGTCCAGAAAAATGGCTGGAGAGTGCGAATCAAATTGTAGTTGTTAAAAAGAAATAATTTACTTATTCTAACCTATAAAATCCCTTTTCGGCAGTGGCATGAAAAGGGATTTTTCTTGCTCACAAGTTTTTTCCCCTTTCCTGTTTTGTACGGGTTATTGAAAACAGTATCAAGAACAATCTATCAAGTTAGTTTTGAAACTCCTTTTTTAAGTAAAGTTCATCAAAAATTATTGCTCAAAAATAAGGAGCAGATAGAAATTGTTAAACTTTTAATTTAGAAAATTAACTATGGGTGTTCCATCGCACAAAACAGGAGTAAATTAGCAGTAAATTTATCGTTTAAAAATATCTCTAAACTGATACAATAAGCGTTCAATTAAGCGTAAATCTTCTGTAACTATATCAGCAGTTCCGGTCATTTCTTGTTGAAAGATAATTTCTTTTTCATAAGAAGTATCTAAACCATTTGGCAAAGCCACATCAATCAATAAATTTCCTTCTTTATCTGGTGTTGCAGAAATATTATTGACTAATCCTTTAATAATTCCATACTCTCTATCTGGAAAATTAGCCAATCTGATATTAACAGTTTGTCCTTTCTTTATTTTTCCAGAATTTTGTGCCAATGCTTTTACTTTCCCAACATACACTTTCTCGTTTATTGGCACTACAGAAAAACTTGGTCACCAGCTGAAACCGTTTGATTTGCCGACCATAATTGCAAAAA
>JAAURU010000366.1 GCA_012032075.1 Flavobacterium sp. | reverse complement strand
GGTGCTGGGTGCTGGAAGCAGGAAGCAGGAAGATGGGTGCTGGGTGCTTGATGACAGAAGCTAGGTGCTGGGAGATGGAAGATTTTTGTTTGTGGTTGAGGCTGATCTTGGCATTGAACTTGATTTTGAACCTGAAGTTCACTTCGACAAGCTCAGTGTGACATTGATTTTTAGAACTTGAACTTGAACTTGAACTTGAAATTAATCTTGTACTTGAACTTGCCATTGAAATTGATTTTTGAAGTTTATCTAATTTCTTTATATTCGTAAAATCAATCTATTTACTCCAAATCGATACCATCTTGCAGTATATTTTATTTTTTTTAGGGTTTTTGTTTTTTATTTTTTTTACCTACAATGTGGTAATAGAACCTATTTATGCTTTTTTCTTTAGAAAACCCATTTATGTTCATTTTTATCCTTTTCCAAAACGGTTAACTTTGAAGCAAGTGGAGATTTTAAAAAATGAATTTGACTTTTATAATAAGCTAACTTTAAAACAAAAAGTTTATTTTGAACATAGAGTGACTACTTTTATTCAAAAATATCCTTTTTATGGGAATGAACATTTAGCGATAACCGATCAAATGCGCATTTTAATTGCAGCTACAGCTATTATGCTAACCTTTGGGATGCGAAATTATCTATTTACAGTAATAGATAAAGTGGTGCTTTATCCAGATGTTTACTATTCTAAAGTTAATAATGACTATCATAAAGGAGAATTTAACCCAAGAATGAAGGCTATTGTTTTTTCTTGGAAACATTTTCTTGAAGGGTATCAAATAAGTAATGATAATTTGAATTTGGGCTTGCATGAATTTGGTCATGTTTTGCATTTTCAAGGATTAAAAAGCACCGATACTTCTGCTACTATTTTTCAGTTACTTATGAAGAAATAATGCAAGAAGTTAAACATCCATCAAATTATAGTAGATTGCTAAATTCGAATTATTTTAGGATTTATGCATACACTAATGAATTCGAATTTATTGCTGTTATTTTAGAACATTTTTTTGAAACTCCAAAGCAATTTAAAGAGGAATTCCCACAGCTTTTTGAAAAAGTAAAGACAATGATTAATTTTACTGAAATTGTATAATATACATAAAAATAATTCATAATCAATGACTTAGGTAAGGTTTTTTTGTTTAGATATTACTAAATTTGTAGTATATCAAAATTCAAAAGTCATGAAACAGAAAGTTCCCATTTCGACTATTATGACAAAAGATGTTATAAAGTTGAACCTCTCAGACAATCTTACAAAGGCTGAAACCTTATTTAAAAAACATCACATTAGGCATATTCCTGTTGTAAATGGTAACAAGATAATTGGAATGTTAAGTTATACCGATTTGTTGCGTATTTCTTTTGCAGATGCGGTTGATGATGATGAAGATGACGTTGATACAACGGTTTACAATATGTTTACTGTTGAGCAAGTAATGGCAAAAAATTTAGTGACTATTTCTCCTGAAACAACTATTAAAGAAGCGGCAGAAATATTAGCAACAAGAGAATTTCATGCCTTGCCAGTTTGTACTGGAAATTTATTGGTAGGAATTGTAACTACAACTGATTTAATACGGTATTTAATAGATCAATATTAATTTTGGGTTAAAACCCCAAAAAAGACGCTATCTTAAAGTAAAATTTAAGATAGCTTGGAAATTTGGGTTAATAATTTGGTTTATCTACTAATTATTAATTTTAAATTTTTAGTTGTGCTATTTCCTTCAAAGGTAACGATATAAATACCATCGGTTAGATTTGAAATGTCTATATTCTTTTCGTTTTTAATATTTGTTTTTTGTAAAACCGTTTTACCTTGCAAATCACTAATTAAAAGATTACTTTCAGTGGCAATACCGTCAAGGTTTAAAACACCATTTGAAGGGTTTGGATAAATAGTGGCAAACTCAAATGGAGAATTATTGTTTTCACTTATTTCTCTTGAAGTACTGCATGATGGAGTACTTGTTTCATTTGTAAAATATAAAGTGTAGCTACCATTTTTTGTAACCAAAATTAAGTTAAGTCCTTTTTTGGTAACCCAATAGTCTCCATCTAAACCAGAAATTCCAGAATTTGATATTTTAACTGACGGACTTGTGCTTGAGAAGTTTTGTGTTATTTTCGAACGCAAATCATTATAGTAGCTTGGAATACCATTATTTGTGCTGTATCCAAACTGAACTAATGAATTTGTAGCTAAGTTCCAGTTGATTTTAAAATTTTTAAAATTTGAAGCATCTGGACCACCAGAACCTAATTTATACATTTTAGTAAAAGTAATTCTATCAAATGAACCTAATCCTGCGCTTGTAGGTGTGCCAAAATTACATCCACCACCAGTTGGAGGGTTTACAACTACAGCATTAACGGTTATGTTCACTGTTGCTGAAGTTGTCGTTGCTCCGTTATTATCGGTCGCTACTACTTTTAAAGCATAACTTCCAGCGCTTGCATTTGAAATGGTGTATTGATAAGAAGGTTCAGTAGTGTCAGTTCCAAGAAGAGTAGTGCCTCTATAAAAATCAACTTTTGTTACCGAACCATTATCAGTAGCAGTTGCATTGATAGTAATATTGGCTCCAGCTGTAAAAGTAGCTCCATTGCTTGGTGAAGTAATAGATGCTGTAGGAGGTGTATTTGTACTACCACCAGTTCCACCACCAGAACATGGTAAGATATTCCATGAAGGACAAGATTGCGTTACAAAATTAGTAGTTCCATCGCTTATTGGGAAATCAGGAGAGCTAGGATTTCTAGTATTACTCCAAATATGTACTTGACTAGGTGTCCCTCCTTTTTTTCTTGCAGTAGGAATTCCAGATTTAGCAGATCCTAAATTAAATGTGTTATTGAAAATGGCTATTCTATAACCAGAATTAGTCCCAGTTCTTTGTTGGAAATCAATACAAGAAGCTAAATTTGGTTCATTATCTGTATTAAATGTATTATTGTAAACAAAAGTATTTCCACCTTTAACATCTATAAAGGCGTCTGCACTGTTTAAGTTACTTATTCCGCTAGCACTAAAAGTACAATTCTTTACAATGGTGTATTGAGTACCTTCCTTGATATCAATTCCTTCTGCTCTTACATTTGGTCCAAAACTACAATTGTCAATAACATTATTATCACAACTTGGAGGATAAGCAGTATGACTTTTTTTCGTCACTTCCTACATAAACTCCTTCTCCTGTACCACCATCACCTATTCCAGTCTCAAAAATTTTACAATTTTGAACTAAATTATTACTTGAATTACTTCTTAAATGAAGTCCTTCTTGATCAGTATGATGAATGGTTACGTTAATTATTTTGCAATTATTTGCGGTATCTAACATAAGTCCTTTTTGTCCATAACTAATTTCTAAATCTTTGATTACCCAATAATCTCCAGTAATTCCCATAATCGGGCTTACATATCGTAAATTTGTGGGAACGGTAAGTATAGGTAAATTAGTTGAACTTGCTCCTCTAATTATAATTGGATTCGCAGCAGTTCCATCTGCTAAACCTGAAAAGTAATTAAATTTCCCAAAGCCATCTTTTACTTTAGCATCACTTGCGTAAGTTCCTGCAGCAATGATAATTTCATCACCAGGTCTTGCATCTGCCATGGCTGCTTTTATTTGTGCAACTGTGCTGCAGTTTATTGTACGTAAAGTTGCATTTCCCATTGATGTGATTAAAAAGCAGCAATCATCAATAAACCTCTAAGGATATTGAATGTTTTCATTTTGTTTTGTTTGGTTTTCATAGTTAAGTTTGTTTGTTTTTTAATCTTAAGGTATAGATTTTTAGTTACTTATAACAAGTAATCGATTGCGCAAATGTAATTATTTTTTGATTACAAAAACAAAATAATAAGAAATTAATAAAATAAAAGCAATAATTTTTAATATTCATACATAAAATAATAAGTAAATTATT
>JAAURU010000365.1 GCA_012032075.1 Flavobacterium sp. | reverse complement strand
CTATTTATATAAGAGGAAGAATTTGTGGCTTTGAACTTTCTAGGGTTAGGAAGTATAGCTGCAATACCTGCTGCTTCAACTCTGGATAAATTTTTGCCTCTTTATGAAACCAATGTTTAGAAGCCGCTTGAGCTCCATAAACTCCATCACCCATTTCGATACTATTCAAATATACTTCCATAATGCGTTCTTTACCCCAAATAAGTTCAATTAAAACAGTAAAGTATGCTTCTAATCCTTTTCTTAGGTAGCTTCTTCCTTGCCAAAGAAAAACATTTTTTGCGGTTTGCTGTGAAATAGTACTTCCTCCTTTTATCTTTTTTCCTTTTTGATTGCCTTCATAAGCTTTTTGCATAGATTTGAAATCGAAACCATTATGCTCAAGAAACAACCCATCTTCACTAGCAATGACTGCTTTTTGTAAGTTAGGTGAAATTTCTTCTATAGGAACCCAATCGTGAGAACAAGTCATTTCTTTTCCTTCACTTTTTTGCTCTATAGCTCTTATAGCCATTAAAGGTGTAAAAGGAACAGGAACAAATTTGTAGAGTAAAACAAAGAAGATACTTATAATATTAAACCAAAGAAATGTTTTCCAAAGGAATCGGAATATTTTTTGACCTGTGGTTCTTTTAACAGGAGTTTTTGTAGTTCTCTTTTTTGGAGTAATTTTTTTGCCATATTTTTTTGCTTTGTTATTTGTTTCATGTTTATTTTGTTTCAAACTAAAAAAAACTTGAAACTTGAAACCAATATAACCTATATAAGTTCTGCTAATTCTTTTCCTATTAAACTTCCTATTGCAACACCCATTCCTCCTAAACGAACTCCACAATAGACATTGTTTGAAAGTTGGGTTACAATAGGTTTTTTTTGATTACCAACACCCATGAATCCGCTCCAACGTTGCTCTATTTCAAAGGATTGATTTGGCAAAATTACTGTTTTTAATAGTTCCTCCAACTTATCTTGAATAATTTTTGTTTGTGTTAACTCGGTAGTAGTTTCTCCTTCAAAATCGAGATTTCGTCCACCTCCAAAAAGAATACGATTTTCTATATTTCTGAAATAATAGTACCCTTCATCTAAATGAAATGTTCCTTTAATTTTTAAGTTTTCAATAGGTTTAGTAATTAGAACCTGAGCTCTTGCTGGTTTTACTTGATTTTTGGTTAATTCAGCTGCAAAACCATTTGTTGCAAATAATAATTTATTAGTCACAAATGAAGTTTCATTAGTAACAACCTGAACTTTATCATTTAAATCTTCAAAAGAAGTGACATTTTGTTGGTTCAAAATCAGAATATCATTGGCAAAAGCCTCTTTTACTAAAGCTTGCATCATATTACCCGTATCAATTTGACCTTCAAAAGGGTTAAATATTACATTTTGGAAGATATTTTGGAAACCTAAAACTTGTTCTTTTTTCACAAAAACTTCGGTTTTAAAAAGTGATCTTAAAACATCATTTACAAATGGAATTTTTTGAGTGCATTCGTTATAAAATCCTTCATATTGTTTTAAGAATAATTCATAACCACCATATTGTTTGAAGTCAAGGGTTTTATCACCTAACCTATTTCTAAGTAATTCAAGTCCTTTGATTCTTTTTTGAACCAATTGGATAACTTCTTCTTCTGAGTGTTTTTTTAAATCGTCAATAATTTCTGAAATACTTCCAAAACAAGCAAATCCTGCGTTTTTTGTACTAGCTCCTTGGGGAAGAATACCTTTTTCTAAAACGAGTATATTTGATTTTGGAAACTTTTCACGCAAGGTTAAAGCACAATGTAACCCTACAATTCCTGATCCTACAATTGTAAAATCTACATTTGTAAACCAGTTCTTTTGTTCCCAATAACTCAATTGCATTATTCAGCAGTATTAGTTTTTGACCTTCTCGATTTTATAGCTTTCATAACTAAAGGAAATGTAGTTACTGCAATTAGAATAAGGATAATTTTTCAATGTGCTTTTTAAGGTCGATATCAAATTGGTCAAAGAAAAAACCATACAAATAATGTCCTGCAAAAACCAATACAAAAGACCACATAATGGAGCTTAGTACATTATAAAACATAAATTTTGTTTTTTCATGTGAACAATGCCTGCAATAATAGGCACAAATGTCCTTACAATAGGTAAAAAACGAGCATAAATTATGGCTTTACCACCATGTTTTTCAAAGAAAAGTTGGGATTCAACTAAATATTTTTTTTTGTAAAAGAAACTATCTTCCTTTTTGTATAAAAATTGGCCACTTCTTGAACCAAACCAATAGCCAAACATATTTCCTAAAGTAGCAGCCGTAGCTATCAAAAAAGAAAGAATCGTCACATTTGAAAAATCACTTGGTATATAAAAAAAAGTTCAACTAATTCACGAGTATATATTCCTGAAAGGAACAACAAGCTATCACCTGGAAGAAAAAAACCAGCAAAAAGTCCAGTTTCGGCAAAAACAATAAATAAAACCATGTAAATTCCTATAGGAATCCCACCCACCTCCATGGTGATGTAAAACTCAGGATTAAATAGCTTTGTCCAGTGAAAATCACTCATTTTTTATTGGTTTTGTTTCCCATTTATCTATTACAGCTGTTGCTAAAGAATTACCTAAAACGTTAGTCATACTTCGTGCCATATCACAAAAATGATCAATTGGTAAAATTAGTGCAATACCTTCTGGTGGAATTCCAAACATAGCACATGTTGCAACAATTACAATTAAAGATGCTCTTGGAACTCCTGCAACACCTTTACTTGTAAGCATTAAAACTAAAAGCATTGTTAATTGTTCTCCAAGCGACATTTCAATGCCATAGACTTGAGCTATAAAAATACTCGCAAAAGTCATATACATCATACTGCCATCAAGGTTAAATGAATAACCTAACGGTAAAGTAAAGGAAACTATTTTATTTTGACAACCAAAACGTTCTAATTCTTCAACTAATTTTGGAAAAACATGCCTCAGAGCTAGTCGTAGAAAAAGCAATTAATAATGGACTTTTAATTCTTTGCAACAAAATAAATAGTCTTTTCCCTAAAAACAAGTAACCTACAGCTAATAAAATTATCCATAAGACAATAATTCCTATTGCAAATGCGAATAAATAATTTGCATATAAACTAAAAATACCAAAACCATGTTTAGCAACTGCTGCTGCAACAGAACCAAACACTCCAAAAGGAGCAACCCACATAATATAAGTTACCATTTCAAAATAACATGAGAAAGCACGTCTAATGAGGCTATGATAAGTTTGGCTTTTTTACCCAATGAAGACAAGGCAATTCCAAAAAGAATAGAGAAGATTACAATTTGAAGAATTTCGTTTGTTGCCAAAGCTTCAAATAAACTTTTAGGCACTAAATGCTTTATAAATTCTTCTAAAGAAAAGGCTTGAGTTTTTTCTAAAAGTTCAGAAGCTCCATCAAGTTCATTAAGAGAAATATCTGTTTTTAATCCTGGTTTTAATGTATTAACTAAAACTAATCCTAAAAGTAAAGAAATTAATGAAGCCGTTATAAACCAAACCATAGCTTTTCCACCTACTCTACCCACCATTTTTAAATCGCCCATTTTGCGATTCCAACAACTAGAGTTGAAAAGACTAAAGGAGCAATTATCATTTGAACCATTCGAATAAAAATAGTTCCTAATAGCTTTATGTTTTTTGAAAAATCCTCTTGATAAGAAGGAAAATAATAATGAATAATTGCTCCTGCAAAAACTCCTATTACTAAAGCTATTATTATAGCTACGAATAACTTATTGTTTTTCACTAAAAATATAATTTTTCAGTAAATGTAAATAAAATACTCATTAGTTATTCAAGTTTTCCTACAGACTTTGCAACTACCATAGAAACAGCTGCATCACCAGTAACGTTAACAGTCGTTCTACACATATCTAAAGGTCTGTCTATTGCAAAGATAAGTGCTAAACCAGCTTCAGGAATTCCAGCTTGTGCCAAAACAA
>JAAURU010000364.1 GCA_012032075.1 Flavobacterium sp. | reverse complement strand
CAGATAATAATAGTTATGCGGCTCAGGCTATTGGTGGGGCAGTAGTTTAAGAAGTATCTGTTGGTCTAGTTGCACTCGAAGCTCTTAAGTAAAGTAAGGCGATCGCTTTGTCTTGTGCTGTATCCTAAAGTAACAATGCCGCTCTTTCGGCTAAACTAGATCGCTCTCCCTTAAACAGGGTAATATGACCTGCGATCGGTTCATTTTTAAATCTTTCCACTACATAAGTTAAACCGTTACTAGCAAAAGTTAAATTTTTGCTAGTAGAAGAAGCCCAGTTGTTTGTAGTATAAATAATTTTAACTTCTTTCGCATATCCAATGTTTCTTAATTCAACATTTACAAATAATCTGCTGTAAATCGTGTTATCAGAAGCGGTGTATTTATAAAATCTACTAAATTCATCAATAATATTTAAACTATTTGCCAAATAAACAGTTTTAACATTTAAAGTGTTTGGTTGTGAAATAACATAGTTATTCCCACCATTGTTATCCCAATATGTTTGCCCATTTACAGTATATTTAACGGCAATTTTTCCGCTGTAGTACGTTGCATTTCGTGAAGAGAAAGTCTTAACATCTGTTCCTTTCCAAATTTCATTTCCGTTTGATGTTGATCCAGAATAAGTTAGATTAAAAAACTCCCAAGAACCAGATGTCAATTCTTGATAAACCTGGACTGACTTATTGTAGGCAAGATTGGAAACTTCAACAATAAATTCACGATTTTGATTACCAAAACAACCACCTCTACTGCATCCATAAAAACTATAATCAGAAGCTTTAATTAACTTCACTTGCTCCCCAAACTGAAGTCTTTTTTCTGATGTTGTTTCTATCTCCCTGGATGAAATGGCATTCAACTCTTCTTGTACTTCACAAGAATTTAGACAAAACTGAGCTAAAATGATTAACCCTAAATAGATTTTTTTCATGATTTAAGTTGTTTATAAATTTTGAACCTAAATTATGGAAAGTAAATTGACTGAAAAATTTTTTTTTTAGTCCTAATTAGGTATATCGATGTAGTCTATTATATTACACAAATAATAATTTAAAACCTACTTTTTAAGCATTTTTTTAATGGTTTTAATAATGTTTTTTTGACTTTAACCTTGCGACAATTGATGTGAATGGTATATAGGAAGGCCTTTAGTGAATCAACAACAGGCTTTTAAAGCGATAGATTCATTATGTACAATAATAGTTAGTAGTGTAGAGGAAAAGGAAGTGATTTATAATTTTTATTTTGCTAAAGAAGTAGATACAATCCCTCATAGAAAAGATCTATTTGCTTTTTTTGCATTTGATAATTTTAGTAAAAAAATATACCTTTCATTATCGAGTGGATTTTAAAAAAGACATAGATAATTTTGAAATTGTTAATCGAAAATTATGCTATTATTTTAGTAAGGAATTAAAAGAACTATTGAAACAATCTATAGAAAAATGGAAAATGAACAATATAGATTTTAAGGATTGGAAACTATCCTTATTATATGAGAACAATATCAAGAGAGAAGTATTACAGAAAAAATTTATGCTTGAAAATGCTCTTAAAGAAAAAAGGTTTATTTATATTCATGTTGAAACGCTCCAAATTACAATGGATTGACAAAAAACTTCAACATTCTCTCTTTTACCTTCTAATTTTTCCCTATATTTGCACGCAATTTAACTACAAATTGCAACATGAAAGCACATGCAACTAAAATCATCGGAGAAGGTCTTACTTATGATGATGTACTTTTAATCCCTAACTACTCTCAAGTATTGCCTCGCGAAGTAAGTATTCAAACCAAATTTTCAAGAAATATTACCTTAAATGTTCCTATTGTTTCAGCAGCAATGGATACTGTTACAGAAAGTGCTATGGCTATCGCTATGGCTCAAGAAGGTGGAATAGGGGTTTTACATAAAAACATGTCGATTGAAAAACAAGCTGCCGAAGTACGAAAAGTAAAACGTGCCGAATCGGGGATGATTATTGATCCAGTTACATTATTATTAAGTGCAACTGTGGGTGATGCAAAAAGAGCCATGAAAGAACACGGAATAGGAGGAATACCAGTTGTAGATTCAACTATGGGCTTAAAAGGAATAGTAACCAATCGGGATTTGCGTTTTGAAAAAAGAAACGAAAGACCTATTACTGAAGTAATGACATCAGAGAATTTGGTTACAGCCAAAGTTGGCACAACATTACAACAGGCAGAAGAAATTTTACAAAATCATAAAATTGAAAAACTATTAGTTGTTTCAGAAGGAAATAAATTAGCCGGACTAATTACTTTTCGTGATATTACAAAATTAACACAAAAACCGAATGCCAATAAAGACCAATACGGACGTTTACGTGTTGCTGCTGCTCTTGGAGTAACAGCCGATGCAGTAGAACGTGCAACAGCTTTGGTTCATGCAGGTGTAGATGCGGTTATTATCGATACCGCTCATGGACATACAAAAGGTGTGGTGGATGTATTAAAACAAGTTAAAACTGCTTTTCCAGATTTGGATGTGGTGGTTGGAAATATTGCAACACCAGAAGCCGCTCAATATCTTGTCGATAGCGGTGCAGATGGAGTTAAAGTGGGAATTGGACCAGGTTCAATTTGTACGACTAGAGTAGTAGCTGGTGTTGGGTTTCCCCAATTTTCAGCTGTATTAGAAGTAGCAGCTGCCATAAAAGGAAGCGGAGTTCCCGTTATTGCCGATGGTGGTATTCGTTACACAGGAGATATTCCCAAAGCCATTGCAGCAGGAGCCGATTGTGTGATGCTAGGTTCTTTGTTAGCAGGAACGAAAGAATCTCCAGGAGAAACGATTATTTTTGAAGGCAGAAAATTCAAATCTTACAGAGGAATGGGTTCAGTTGAAGCCATGCAAGAAGGTTCTAAAGATCGTTATTTCCAAGATGTGGAAGAAGATATAAAAAAATTAGTTCCAGAAGGAATTGTAGGTCGTGTCCCTTATAAAGGCGAATTGAACGAAAGTATGCAACAGTTTATAGGTGGTTTAAGAGCTGGAATGGGTTATTGCGGTTCGAAAGATGTAGCTACCTTACAAGATTCTGGTCGTTTTGTAAGAATTACAACCAGTGGAATAGGGGAAAGTCACCCTCATAATGTGACAATTACTAAAGAAGCACCAAATTATTCAAGATAAGAAGTGATTAGTGAAGAGTGAATAGTAATAAGTAGTTTACTTCTAATATAGAATACAACTTCTCGTTTATCGGGAAGTTTTTTTTAGGTTTTGGAACATTTAAATTGAAAAAATTACATTCACAAATTGTAGTGTATAATAAAAAGTGAAATATATTATTTGAATAAACTAAATTTTTCAGACCTTTGGAATGGAGTAGAAGGATACTTATATTGCTCTGCAACAAATTAAAAAAGGAAACAGCTAAATGGCTCGATTTAAAGAAAACGATTTACCCAAATCAAAACTCAACGCAAGTACCCTAAGTAAAGCACTCCAAATTTTTAGATATGCAGATAATCATAAATGGAAATTTTATTTAGGGCTATTATTTTTACTTTTAACAGGTGGAACGGCTTTGGCTTTTCCAAAGTTACTAGGAATGTTGGTCGATTGTGTAAATAATAAAGATTTAGTTCAAGCCAAAAATATTGCTTTTGGATTGATGATTATTTTATTATTACAATCCTTTTTTTCGTTTTTTAGATTGTCCTTGTTTATCAATTTTACCGAAAATACGTTAGCTAATATTCGAGTTGCTTTATATACCAATTTGGTTAAATTACCAATGACCTTTTTCTCTCAAAAACGTGTGGGAGAATTAAATAGCCGAATAAGTTCCGATATTACTCAAATTCAAGATACATTAACGACAACAATTGCCGAATTTTTAAGACAATTTTATTTTAATTATTGGTGGTGTAATTTTTTTAGCTACTATAAGTTTAAAACTAACGTTAATGATGCTTTGCATTGTGCCAGTAGTGGCTGTTGCCGCTGTGATT
>JAAURU010000363.1 GCA_012032075.1 Flavobacterium sp. | reverse complement strand
TTTGTAAATCATTATTTAGAAATTAAAGTTTCTAATAAAAAAATCTTATTACTCACAATTCCTTTTTTTATTGATTTTATTTTAAAAATTATACTTTTTTCAAATAAAACTATATCAGATAATTTTTTACATGCAAATAGGAAAATACTTGGAACTTCTTTTTATGAGGAATTGTTTTGCTTTTTTTATTCAATATTTCTTATTTTAAAATTACTATATCTTATAAGAAATTATAAAAAAAGAAATTATAAAATTCAAAAAGTAGAACCCAAAACAAAGTGGTTAACTAAGATTTTAGCAACAGGAATAATCACTTGTATATTTTGGATAACTGGAATCATCTTTTTTTCATATTTTAATCCTAATAACCAAACAATGGTATTTTATCCATTATGGATTTCTATAACAATAATTTTATATTGGTTATCCTATGTAGGATTATTTCAATCAACTGTTTTTCAAGAAAGGAAAGAAATTAGAAGAATAAATGAAGCAAAAGAAAGTAAAAGTTTTAATAATGTAAGAACCTCAAATATTCTTGAAGAATTTAGGTTGTGTATTGAAAATAATTATTATGACTCTAATCTTAGTTTAGAATTTGTTTCAAATAAAATTGGTATAAGTACTAATTATTTATCTCAAATTATTAATACTAACAATATAAAATTCAATGATTATGTAAATAAACTTAGAATTGAAAAGGCAAAAGAGATGATTTTATCTACAGAATTTGAAAGTTACACAATAACTTCAATCGGTCTAGAAGCTGGTTTTAATTCTAATGCGAGTTTTTATCGTGCTTTTAAAAAAGAAGTTGGGAAATCTCCCTCAGAGTTCAAAAAAATTCATCTCATTTTTTATAAATTCAACAATTTGGTACATCTTAAATTTTTAAAAGCAATTAATTTGTGAAAATTAAAATTACATAACATGAAAAAATTAAAATTTTCTCTATTTGCCTTTTTATTCTACTTTTTCAAATTGTGAAAAGGAAATCTACGATGATGCAATACAAGCAGATAAAAAAAATTTTACATTTAAAACTATAACATTTAAAGAACTTAATAAAATTGACAAGAAAACTTCTTCAAAAATTTTAGAGTTAAAATCTAAACAAGAAAATAACCTTTTAGATAAAACATCTGAAATGTATGGGTTTCTAGTTGATACAACTAGCATTATTCATTTAGAAAAAGAAAAACGGTTTTAGCTCTTTTTCTTTTTAAAGTAGAACAAAGTAACAGCCTATCAAATTTTAAAAACATTGTTATTGAAAATTATCCAGATGGCTTACAAAGAGTTTTATCTATTAAATTTAACCTTACAAAACCCTTATTGTTAATAGATACTAAAACATTGCTAACGCAACTACATCAGTTGAAGTTGTTAATTTATCAGAAAACAATAGTAATGCAAATCGAGGTGCAGGTGGAGATTGTTTAACTGTAGGCTATTATACAACAGTTGATGCTTGCGAGGGAGAATTGGTTACACCTAGTGAAAACCCAAGATGTTTTAATGCTGACGGCACTAGAGCAACAAGGGAAGTATTTATAACCCTAGCGGAAGATTGTAGTGATGGTGGTGGTGGAGACAGTGGCTTTAATGGCAACCCACCTGATTCAAATAATGGAGGAAACAATAATGGTTCAAGTGGAGGTGGTGACATTAATGGATATGGTATTTTTATACCAAACTTATATAATGGAGAAGCAGACCCTAATAATGTAGAATTCGTACTTGCTGGTCAAATAGCTACTTATTTTAATGCTTTACCGCAAAATATAAAATCGCTAACTAATAGTAACCAATGGGTGTATGCTTATTTAAAAGAATATTTTAAAAATAATGGCAATGCTGTTAATGCTAGAAATACTCCAAAAGCAACAGCCGCACTAAATAATTATTATAATTTTCAGTTAAACTCTTATAGTCCAAGTGTGTCTTTTGTAGCTCATGAAAGATTAAACTTTTGGGCATATTATACTTTCTTAAATAACAATCCTGCAAATGTGAACACACAATCAATTTTCAATATAAGGGATTATATCATACAAGCGGCTCAAAACGATGAATCTATTGTAGATTATCTTTTTAATAATTATCAATATCCAGAAGCCATAGATTTTGTAAAGGCATTAATTGCATATTTAAATCAAAACACTACAAACAATATTACAAACCCCGAAGCATTGGACTTTGTTGAATATAGTATAAAAGTATTAGAAGCTAATCCTAGCGCTAATCCACTCCTTGGGGCAGATTGCAGAAGTTTTGAATATGCTCAACCACCAGGAGCAACTAGAAAAGGTTGTGCAGTTACAAATTTTAATCATACTTTTTATACAGCTGGTTTTTTTTTCAAATGGAAGCCCTTATTATGGTGATACTAGTTCAGAAGTACCAATTGCTTATTTTACAATGCCATCTTGGATGACTAATGGGCATGCTGCAAATCTTACAGCAATTGCAGTGACAGATGCAATTAAAGCTACAGATTTATATTATGCAGAAAACCCTAGAGCAACGGCTATTGCTATAGAGCAATATTTTAAAAATAGATTGTCATTTTTTTAGGACTTGTAGGTGGTAGCGTAAGCACAACCAATCCACCTTTTACAATCCCAAGTCCTGCTCCATATATAACAAGCATTTTAGGTCTAGGTAACCCATATGATTGTAATTAATAAAAATATATCATGAAACTTTTATTAACTATTTTAATTTATAAAACTTCATTATTTATGCAAAATAATAATTTTGAGAAGTTATTAGGAAGAGACATTTCGACTGCTAAATCTTTCTTAGGTGATGATTTTGAAAACAAACTTTTTCAAAAAAATTTTTATTACACTAAATATAAAAATGAAACAATATATAAAAACTTTTATGGAATACCGTTTAATTGTGTTTCGTTTCAAACGGATGAAAAAGAAATAATTGAATCAGTTACAGTTCATTTTGTTAGAGTTACTAATAGGGCTTTTTATGACCAATTGATTGAAATATATGGAAATCCAAATCAAATTAAAGTTATTGAAAAAAGAGAAGAAATTAGCAGGCACATTTCTACAGATGAGACATTTAGACAAGAAATGACACAAAACATCATAGAATTAAGAGAGGGTTCTTTTGAAGAAAATCCTTTATACATTATATGGGAAAAAGAAAATTTTACTATTACAATATTTTCAAGATACAAAAATGGTATTAGTGAGATCACTTTCAAAAATAAATAGTTTTTAACAAAACAAGATGAAAATAAATTCAATGAATATGAAAATCAAAATACTGAAAATAGGATTTTTACTAATTTTAATTATTATAAATTTAGGATTTGAGAAAATTAACCAAACTAATAATATAGATAACTGGTCTCAAAACGATAAAAATCAATATACAAAATTAACAGCATTAGCCAATTATATTTATCAAAAAGAAAACTCTGAAATTTCAAAAGACAGTTTGTTTAAAAAATATATCTTCTTTGATAATGTTTTAAATGATACAGTTCAAGAACGAAAAGAAAGAAGAATTCTTGCATTTGATACTCTTTTCTATTATTTCAAGAAAAAAGTTGACAGTATTGGTTTAAAAAATCTTGACGCAAAACCTGTGAGATTTTATAAAAACCACAAAATTTATGAGCCATTCAACGAAGAAAAAGCGAAACAAAAAACTGTTGGAGGAGCAAAAATGTATGAAAAAGATGATAATGTTTTGCATATTATCGTAAAGAAGATCCTGAAAATCCTTTGGGAGTTTTGTTATTTGAACCCGAAACTAATAAATTAGGAGCTTGGATAATGATAAACCAAGGAGGATATAAATATTTTTTAACATTTAGCTTATTCTAAAAAAAACTCCTTGGCAAAAATAAAACCCTCAAAAATCCCGAAAATTTTTTCGGGATTATTTGTTTATAATAAAAACAGAAAACGTAATAAATTTGTGTAAGTTTGTAGTATTATCAATTTACTTTTAATGAGAT
>JAAURU010000362.1 GCA_012032075.1 Flavobacterium sp. | reverse complement strand
CGATATGTTTTATTTTGAGAATATGTCACTCCAATAGTGAGAAGTAATAGTAAATTGATGCAATATTTTTCATCTGTATATTTCTGATTAATACAAATTAAGTACTTTTTTAAATTAAAATATTCACCTAAAACCGTTAGTAGCAAAATACCTGTTTTAGGTTATTTTTATTAAAATCTAAATCTTAATTTTGCTAGTAAAAATATAATATTTTAATAATTTTATTAATTAACAAATAACAAAAATGAAAAAATTATTTTTATTACTGATTCTCTCAATAGGAATATTATCATGCGAAAAAAATGCTGATGATAATATTGAAAATCAAAATCAATTACTTTTAAAAGACATGAACCCTTATAAAGGGACTAAAGAAACTATTGTAACTATTATAGGTGAAGGTTTTAATATAGACATATCCTTAAATAAAGTTACTTTAAATGATAAAATATGTCCAATTATTTCTGTTGATTCAAACCAAATAGTATTTTCAATTCCAGAAAATGCAAATAGTGGCAACATAGTTGTTAATTCTGGTATTTTAACGAGTGAGTTACCTTATTTTACTTTTTTACGAACTATAAATGAAGAAGAAGTAGTAGCTTCAAATACTGTGGGAATTAATAAACCTTATGGTATAGTTAAAGATGATTTAGATAATTTATATGTATTAGATAATTTTAATCATCAAATAAAAAAATAACTCCTTCAAATCAAATTAGTATTCTTGCAGGAAGTACGGTTGGTGATGGTAATAAGTTTAAGTTTCCAGAGGGAATTGCTATAGATAAAAATAATAATATTTATGTATCTGACACTTACAATCATAAAATAAAAAAAATTGATCAACAAGGTAATGTTATTACAATTGCAGGAAGTGACTATGGAGATGGAATAAATTTTAAATATCCTAAAGCTCTAACTGTCGATACAAATGGAAATATTTTTGTAGTTGATAGCGGAAATAATAAAATTAAAAAAATTAGTACTACAGGTTTAGTTTCTACTTTTTCAAGTCTTAATTCATCAGATTTAACTAATTACATTGCAATAGAAGGAATAACTATAGATTCAAGCAACAATTTATATGTGACATTTGGATCTAAAATTATTAAAATTGATCCAACTGGAAATAAATCAGATTATCATACAATTACAGGTAATAATTCATTTCTTAGTGGAAGTTTTAATAACAATAGATTCTCAAAATAATTTATATTTTTTTGATAGCAGTAAAAATGTTTGCAGATTAACACCAAGTAAAGAAACAAGCCTACTTGTAAGACATGATTTTACAAGATTTAATTTTAGTGCAAAAGCAATACTAGTCGATAATAGTGGTCTTTTTTTATTATTCTATGTTAGATAATAATACTATTTATAAATCACATATAAATTAGTATAAAAATTTTAATAATTTTGCGCAATCGATTGTATAGTAAATTTAATAAACAAAAAAAATGAAAAAAATTATTATTCTATTAATCTTTACTTTTGGTATTTGTTTTGGTCAAAATGACAAAGAAGTTAATACACGTTTTTTAATCCAAGGTGGATATGAATTTGGTGGTGAAAAAATTGGTTATGTATTTTTTGACGATGGTTCTGAAAAAAGTATTAAAGCTGGAAATGGTGTATATTTTGGTATGGGAGCTGAATTTGATATTATAAAAGCAAAAGGCTTATTTATTAGAAGCTTGTTGTCATATAAAGTTGAAAGTATTGCAGCTTCAAATGTTAGTGTAAGATATACAAGTTTACCTTTAGAATTTACACTAAATTATAATGCGTCTAATAAATTTTGGTTTGGAGGAGGTTTCACTTTATATAATGCTATTAAATTAAATTTTGATGGGTTGGCTCCAAATGAAAAGTTTAATTCTGCTATTGGACCAGTTTTTAAAATGGGATATGGTGCAATAGGAATTTCTTACACGGCTTTGAAAATTAAACCTAAAAATTATGACGAAAAGTTTTCAGCAAGCAATTTTGGAATTTTTGTAATTATTCCATTGCCAAAAAAAGATTGGAAAAAATAAATAGTATAATTATGAAAAACATAAAATATATCATTTTACTACTATCAGGTATAATAGTAACAAGTTGTGCGACTGTAGTTCCTTTGAATAAAGAATTTTACAACACAAAAAAAGTTGGAGTAATATTACAAATTGATAGTATTAGAATGGCAAAATCTGGTTCTCAAGGTTTATTAGATATGGCATTAACTCCAGGTAATCGATTTACAGAACCATTAAAAAAAGTTGAACCAAAGTTAAATATTAACGAAATCATTAAAAATGAAATCACTTATATTTTAAATAAAAGAAACAAGCAATTTGAATATCTAACAGAAAAAATTGACTTTAAAAGCTTGAATAATTTTGAAAAACCAAACTCTAAAAAGAAATACAGTAAAAAAGATTATAGACATTTAAAGAAAACTAATGATGTTGATGAAATATTGCTTGTAAATGTTAATTATGGTATTCTTGTAAGTTATTATGGTGTAATCGAAACAGGTAAAAATGGATATGTAAACATTAGAAGCCAAATTATAGATTTAAGCGATAATTCATTATTACAAAACGATAATGTAATGACAACTTCAAAAATTATTGGAAATTGGAAAGAAGGTGAAGATTATAGTAATTTAAAAAACTCCAATGAAGAGGCAATTACTAATTCTACAATACTATTAAAAACAAAATTTCTAAATTAACATGAAAAAAGTATCATTAATTACATTTTTTTTTGCTGTATCTAGTTATTTATTTGCTCAAGAGGCAAGTGTTGAAAAATCAATTACTAGTATTCAAATAGGTTTATTAGGTACATGGATTAACAATGAATCAAAATTAAGTAATCATTTTGTATTAAGGAGTGAAATAGGCTTAGATGCCGGAATTTGGGGTGGAAATTTATACCCAAAAACTGGTTATTTAATACTTCCAGTAATTACTTTAGAACCAAAATGGTATCATAATCTTGACAGAAGACAATCAAAATCAAAGAATATTAGTCATAATAGTGGGAATTTTATTTCAATTCAAAATAGTTATCATCCTAGATGGTTTTATATTTCAAACAATGATAATATTAATCTTTATAATCAATTTTCGGTAATTCCTTCATATGGTATAAAAGAACATTGGTAATCATTTACATTTGAAACTGGCTTTGGTATAGGATTTAACGTTTTATTCTAAAAGATATTCTGATGTAATTAAGATTGAAACATCAACAGCAATAAACTTACAATTAAGGTTAGGGTATATTTTTTAAGCTTGCTGAGTTTGTTAAAGCCTGAAGTAATTCAGGCTTTAATAATATTTATATTTGAACTATAATATACATTATGTAAAATAGGATATTTTAAAGAAGTAACTTTAATTACTTCTTCATTTTCATTGTCTGTCTTATTTATTTTCAATAAACTTTAAAGCACCTGAATTTATACAGTACCTTAACCCTGTTGGATTTGGTCCATCATTAAAAACATGACCTAAATGTAAAACAGTTGCTTTTTCTATAACTTCATCACGAACCATTCCATGAGATTCATCTCGAACCCAAATTACTGCATCTTCTGTTATTGGTTTTGTAAATGATGGCCAACCAGTTCCAGAATCAAATTTATCTTCTGAACTAAATAATGGCTTACCTGTAGCAGCACTTACATAAATTCCTTTTTTATGGTTGTCATAAAATGCATTATTAAAAGGTGGTTCAGTACCTTGTTGCACCATTATATAGTATTGATTTGGAGTTAATTTTGCTTTCCATTCAGCATCTGTTAATGCTTCAGGATAGTTACTTTTTATAGATTCATTAGTTATACTGCTTTGATTATTAGCCTTTTTTTCTTGACAAGATGATTGTAAAAAAGATAAAGATACTATAATTGTGTATAATGTTGTTTTTAAAATATTTGATTTCATAAGATTAACTTTTATTTTAAATAATTAGGAAATTTTTGTCTTGAATTTATTTAACCTTGGTATTGATACATTTT
>JAAURU010000361.1 GCA_012032075.1 Flavobacterium sp. | reverse complement strand
CCTCTAAGTCCTATATCTGGTTTTGCAATCATTGGGAAAATTATATTTGAAGAATTACATTTTTCTTTTTATTTCTTCTATAGCTTCCGATGGTGAAATTAATATTGTTTTAGGATAGTATTGTTGGGGAATTAAGTCATAAATTTCTTTTTTAGATTCCATAAAAAAACCACCATTTTTCATTGTAGGGTTTGATGCATTAAAGTAAAAAAATGATTTGGTTCTTATAGAATAATATAAATATTGAAAATAGACTGGTATATAAACTATTTGATAAGGCCAGTATTCCCAATGTGTAACTTTATGAAAAAATAATTTTATTTTACTCATTTGTTAATAAATCTATGTATTGAATTTTTGTGTTATTATTTATATTTACACTTTGGGTAATGCTAATTGTTTTTAAAGAATTATTTCGGTTTATTTGAAGTCCGAAATCTTTATTACTTTTTTCTGTAAATTGATGAAAATTTAGTAATTCTTTTGCTGTGATATTTTTATTTTTTTTTAAAAATTCAAAAAACCATTTTGCTCTTTTTTCTCTTATTTTTTTACTATATAATGTTGATGAAGACCAAATGTGATTTTGGTTTATATCTAGATTAGTGATACTTTTCTCAACTTCATTCCATTGTAATTGGTAAAGACTCTCATTATAAAATAGTACTATTGTAAAAGGTTCAATGTTTTCTAAATCTATATTTTTCCATTTTTCTATAATTTTTTCGGAACTTATTAAATCTAAAACAATTAATCCTCTACTTTTTCTGTAAGGTGGTTTTATATTATGCTTTTCATTGGCACCATTTAGTAATACTATTGTTGCTTCTTCTGATTTTGCAAACCATGTACCTCCAGCTTTAGAATCTTTTGGAAATGTAATTTTTTTGTTATTTAGATTATATTCTTTTGGGGGAATTGCTCTAGCTCTTGTTACTTGTTCATCTCTATTTGAAGTAATACAAAAACCATCTTGTAATGGAACATAGGTTACTGTACACATTGTTTTTTGTATTCGATTGTAGATTTTGCTATTCCAAAATTTTCTGGAAGTTGAATATTTGGATATTTTATTAGTGCTACTTTTATTAATGCTTGGTGATGAATGCTATGTTCTAAATTATAAAGTAATTCTCTGTAATAATTTGTTTCAATTGAAAATAATGTTGTTAAATTACCTTGTTCAAGCATAAGTTTTTTATTTGGTAAGTCCAAGCTTTTCATTATGTTGTTTATAGCATTTTTAGCTTCTTGAATAGAAGTTTGAATTTGTATGTTTCTATTTCTTTTGTCATAATTAACAACACCTATCTCATAATTATTCATTAAAGATTGATATAATTCAATTATATGTCTTATATGTTCTCCAATACTTGCATTTAATTCTTTATGAGAATATGTGTAAATTTCATTGTTTAATTGATCTAAAAGAGATGTTATTTCAATAAAATTCTTTCTGATTGATTGTATTAGCATACAGTGAATTATTTAGTAGGAATAAATTTTATAGAAACAGAGTTTGTACAATAACGTTGACCTGTTGTTTCTTTTGGTCCATCATCGAAAACATGACCTAAATGCCCTTCACATTTGGCACACATAACTTCAGTTCTTATCATTCCAAAAGACAAATCTTTTTTATAAATTACAGAGCCTTTAATTGCTTTATCAAAAGAAGGCCATCCACAATGAGACTCATATTTAGTGTCGCAACTAAAAAGTTCATTTCCACAGCCAGCGCAAACATATTTTCCTTTTCAAATGAATCCCAATATTCTCCTGTGTAAGGCCTTTCCGTGCCTTTTTCTCTTAAGACCTGATACTGTTGTTCAGTAAGAAGTTTTTTCCATTCAGCATCTGTTTTTTTTATTTGTGATTCCATTTTTGTTTTTTGTTTATGACGCACTCTAATATATTACTCTCAAAAATAGTAAAATTAATATTCTAATCATAATGTACTATACAAATATAAGAGGTTTAAAATTATTAAAATGTTGTAATTCTAACATTAATAAATCTCAAATATTTATTTCTAAATCGTTAATATATTCTTCATATTCATAAAAAAATCGCTCAAAAGCATCCATTTTATTATAAAAAAAATCAAATATTATTGGCCATGTACTCTTATTACTAATACTAATACCTTCTTTTTCAATCCAAATCCTGCTTACTATTTTGCCATTTTCAAGATGAAAATTTCTTTGAAAGATAGCATCTGTAATATAATCTTCTAAAATAATTGTTTTTAATGATTCAATTTTTTCAAAATAAATAATACGTTTATTTTCTTCTTTAGGTTCAATTTCTAGTAAAACTTGAGCTTTTTTATTATCGACAAAGAATTTAAACGAAAAGTCTTTTATTTTAGTATTATATAATAACCATTTTCTAGGATATTCAGCTGCAAATTGTATCCAGAATTCTTTTTTAATATATAAAGCTTGTTCTTTACTATACATTATTTTTTTTAAATTTTATTTATTTGAAAAATTTGAAGTAAATTTATGAGTTATAAAATGAAAATCAATGTTATTTACGGATTTTACAAAATACATTCCAAAAATAGAAAAAAACAACTTGCTAGCCTCAGATGCTCATGCAAAATGGCTCCATTGGAACGAGTTTCTTTTTTGAAAGAAATTAATTATGCCGATAAAAATCCTAGAGAAGCTGCTGTATTAATGCTAATGTATCCAAAACAAACTCAAACTCATTTAGCTTTGATAGTTAGAAATACTTATCCAGGAGTGCATTCCTCACAAATAGGTTTTCCTGGTGGAAAGGTTGAAATAGAAGATATTGATTTAGCTTATACTGCATTGCGAGAGACACATGAAGAAGTAGGAATACCTTCTGATAAAATTACAGTTATAAGGCCTTTTAGTAAAATTTATATTCCACCTAGTAATTTCTTAGTATCACCTTTTTTAGGAATCTCCTATGAGGAGTTATCTTTTATACCTGATAATAATGAAGTTAAACATGTATTGGAGTTTCCATTGGCTACTTTTTTAGATGAAAACACAATTACAAAGGTTAGGATGACAACTTCTTATGCAACCGATATTGAAGTTCCAGCCTTTATGGTTGAAAAATATGTAGTGTGGGGAGCTACTGCAATGATGATGAGTGAGTTAAAAGAGACAATCAAACAAGTACTTTGAGTTTTACTATTTGAAATACTTTTTTTTACATAATTAATACAATAAAAAAGATAGGTTTTGTTACATTTGTAGCCCAAATTCTATTTTTAATAATACAAAACTATTATGGGATTATTTAAAAGAAATCCTTTTGGACATATATTGTTTTTAAAGAAATGGTTAATCCGAATTGCTGGAAGTTTTACTCATAAGCGCTACAGAGGATTTAATCAAATGCATATTGAAGGTTCAGAAATTATTCGTTCGTTACCTGAAACTAATGTATTATTCATATCTAATCATCAAACTTATTTTGCCGATGTTGTCTCGATGTTTCATGTGTTTAATGCTTCATTGAAAGGAAGAGAGGATAATATAAAGAACGTTGGTTATTTATGGAATCCAAAAATGAATATGTATTATGTAGCTGCAAAAGAAACTATGCAATCTGGTTTGTTACCAAAAATTTTGGCTTATGCAGGAGCAATTACTGTAGAACGTACTTGGAGAGCAGAAGGTAAAGATGTAAAAAGAGATGTCAATCCAAACGATACTGAAAATATTAAAATTGCCTTAGATGATGGTTGGGTAGTAACATTTCCTCAAGGAACAACTCGTTCTTTTAAACCTGTAAGAAAAGGAACAGCACATATTATATTACAACACAAGCCAATAGTTGTTCCTATAGTTATTGATGGTTTTAGACGCTCATTTGATAGAAAAGGATTACGTATAAAAAAGAAAGGTATTTTACAGTCTTTTGTTATAAAACCACCTTTAGAAATTGATTATGAAAATGAGACTGTTGAAAGTGTGGTTGAAAAAATCGAATACGCAATTGAACAACATCCTTCTTTCTTAAAAGTAATTCCTG
>JAAURU010000360.1 GCA_012032075.1 Flavobacterium sp. | reverse complement strand
AAGTTTGTGTTACGCCATCATATCTTTTGATAGTATTGTCCTTATTAAAATAATAGTAGTTGTTTGTTTTCGCAACGGTACAATTGTATTCAGGCATTTTTTTCATCGTGGGCTTTATAGTTCCGGTGATCGATGTAATAGTGTTGTTCACGGCCAAAATAGGGTGCTAAGCTGTATGTAATGTCAAGACCTTTTAAGTCGGTTAACGAATATTTACAAATAATTTTTCCTACAAAAACGTCTTGGTCTGATGAAAAAGATGACAAGGGTAAGGTTAGGGTTGTAATCGCAAATAGTTTTTTCATCCTGATCGTTTTTAATTTAATGAAGCAACATATTTATTATGAAGTTTATCTAAATCATCATAAACAGCAGCTAATGCTTCTTTTGACAATTCTGAATCAATAACTTCATTGTAAATAAAATCTTGCTCTGAGAAGCCATAACTTGTTATAGCATCTTTAATATAGTTAATAGCAGTAACTTTATCGTTTATTTTAAAATAACAATTAGCCATTTCAACATATACATTTTTTAAATTATTGTTTTTTGTTGAACTTAAATACTTTTTGTAGGTCTTAATTGCTTCTGTATAATTTTTATTTGAACTTAGTTCTTTAGCTTGGGACAAAAGAGGGTCGTTTGTATTTGCGAAATTAAAATGAAATGCAAATGATAAGATTAATACTAGTAGGACTTTTTTCATAATAATTTGGGTTTTAATTCAATACAATATTACTGCATAGTTTTGTATCCACCAAATTCTGCTTATGTAAATTCCTTAAAAACTAACTCTAAAACGATATTTTGATAAATAATTTTAACATTTTTAATGATAATTATTTAAAAAATAAGCTGAATAATAATAATAATTTAATACTGTTAAGGAATATACGAAATAATTATGAAAAATTCGCAAAAATGAAAAAAAAGTGTATTTCGTCTAAAAAAAATGCTTTTTATCGATGAAATGCACTCTGTTTTACTTTTATTTTAAAAAATAGCTGACGCAATTGCCTTAATATTTTCTGCTTTACCCATAGAATAATAATGTAAAACTGGGATTTCATTTTTTTAAATTTACAAACCTTAAATATAATTAATTAATATTCTAAAGTGTTATTATAGCTATTGTTTTGTAAACTAAATAGAATATATTTGCAAAATATGTAAAATATCATCTTTTAATTATGATTAATACAGACATAGTAAATAGTATAAAAGAAAAAAAGTCTCACTTAGATATTTTATTATTGATTATTATTGCTACAAGCCTCTTAAATTCAAATTTTTTTTATGATGAAACCTACTCATCATATTATGCTTTTTGCTTTTCATCAATTTTATTTATTTTTATCTTTTTTCTAAAAAACAAAGACATTCAAATAAAATTTCCTATTCTAATATTAGGTTTATTAAGTACTTATATTTTTGTCCAAAGTATATTTAAAAACTACTTAAATCTTTTTTCTCTCTACATCTTTATTAATTTCATTTTATTTATAGCAACATCAAATTTATTTAGACTGAGTAATTTTAATTTTATTCGTCTTTTTAGGGGTATCGCATTTTTAGCAACAATAGAATCCAATATACTGTGTTTTACAATATTTAAAAATAATTGAAAGTAAAAATATTTATTTCCAAGTAACAGGAACGTGGGTTAATCCGAATGTTTCTGCAATTTTTTTAGCATTAACTGGTCCAGTATTTTTTATTTTATTAAAATATAATTACAAAAAAATCACTTTAACTTGTTTTGGGTTTATAATTATTGCATTAGTTCTTCTTAAATGTAGAACAGCTTATATTGGAATCTCTATATCTGCCATAGTATATTTTGGACTTCAAAATAATTATATACAATGGCTAAGAAACAATAAAAATAAAATTAGTATAAAAATTATATCAACATTGATATTATTAATAGTTGTTACTTTAGGAATAACTTTATATAAAGGTAAAAAAGCATCTGCTGATGGAAGAAAATTTGTTTGGAAAACTTCCAGCGAAATGATTATTAAAAGACCTTTTTTTGGTTATGGGTATGGAAGATTTGAAAAAGAATATAATCTTTTTCAAGCTGAAAAAATCCAAAAAAGGAGAAGTTTCCACTAATGAATTACAAAATGCTGGGTTTGTTTTAAATGCTTATAGTGAAATATTACAAAACGCTGTTGAGGGTGATTATTAGGATTATTTTTAATAATATTATTGTTTTTATCTTTAGTTTTTAATATTAATAGAAAAAAACGACAAACATAAAAATTGCTGATTTTGATGAAGATTATCTTAATTTAGCTCATTCTGGACTGATTTCATTTGTATTTATTTCACTTGTTAATTTTACAATACAAGCAATGCCTATAATGGCTTTATTTATTATTTATGCATCGATTATTTGTGTCAATTTGCCACAATTGAAATCATCACATTTGAATTTTTTAACAGTTAATAAAAAATTAAAGACAGTATTCAATTTATTAATTATATTAATTTGTTTTTATTTATTATACATAATTTTTCTTTTGCAAATGCTGACTATTGTAATCGAAAAGCATTTTTATTAAAAAAAGAAAATTTATATAAAGCATTAGAAATTATGCCGAAATTAGAAAAAAAATTAAGATGTGAAAGTAATTATTGGAGAAATTATGGCAATATACAATTCAAACTAAATAATTATGAAGCGGCAATTAATAGTTTAAATAATGCAAAATCATTAAGTTCTTCTCCAGAAATTTATTTAGGATTAGGAATGTGCTATGAAAAAATAAAAAAATATGATAATGCTATAATTAATTATAAACAACTAGTACTATTACATCCAAGCAAATTCAAATATCGCTTCAACTTGATGAGAGCTTATTTAAAAATAATGATAAAGAAAAAGCTATTGAAGTTGCTAATGGAATATTAACATTAAAACCCAAAATTGATTCTGATAAAGTTTCGTATTATAAAAAAGTTGCAAAAAAACTTTTAGAAAAATTAAATGCTTAAATTTATGAAATATTTTAAAAAAAAAGTAATCTGGAAATATTTTATTTATATTTATTTTATTATAATTTCTTCTTTCACAAATGCACAACAACATCCCAAATTAGTTAATGAAGTTCTAAATAAAGCAGGAAAAAACAGAAATGAATTAGAGAAAGCTATCGATTATTGCATAAAAACAGAAGATTCATTAAAATTAAAGGCTATGTATTTCTTAATTTCTAATATGGATATACATTATACCTCAGACTATTATTGGGAAAATAAAGAAAAAGAAAAAATAATTTATAATGAACTAAATTACTCAGATTTTGACAAAGCTATAACCGAATTTGATTCAATAAAAAAAATGAATCCTGGATTAAAACCAAAAGTAATTATTCGAAAGGATATCGAAACTATAACTGGTGATTATTTAATTAATAATCTTGAAAAAGCTTTTTTAGCTTGGAAGACTTCACCAATTAAGAATGTAAAATTTGATGATTTTTGTGAATATATTTTACCCTATAGAATTAGCATAGAACCATTACAAGATTGGAGAAGCAGTTATTTTGAAAAATACAATTGGATTATTGAAAAATTAGTTTGTATGGGCTTGATGTAACCTTACCTTATGTCTCTGATGAAGTTAATACATGGTTTACAAACACTTGGAATAGTGGTGGAAGAAAAGAACCGTTACCTAGACTTGGAAGTATGCAAATTTTTAATTCGAAAACAAGGTTTGTGTGAAGATTTAGCAGGTCTTGGCGTTTTTACTATGCGATCCTTAGGTATACCTGCTACTTCAAATGTAGTATCATATTGGGCAACATCAAAAGGAGGGCATTTTTTTAATACTTTCTTTGATTCTAATAAAAAGCCAATCTATTTTGATTATGGAACAAAGGAATACAATGAAAAATTAAGAAGGGAACCTTCAAAAGTACTTCGAACAACATATTCCAAACAAGCAGGAACTTTAGCAAGTTTTGAAGATGAAAATCAATACCAAAAGGCTATTTAAGAGATCAAAATTA
>JAAURU010000359.1 GCA_012032075.1 Flavobacterium sp. | reverse complement strand
GAAACTTACAACAAACTGAAAAAGCAAATGCATCCGTTGTGTTTACCCTTCAAAATAAGGGCAGTCGCAACCTAGTGGTCGTGATGCCTTATTAATAAAGGTGTAAAGCTCATTATTTCTAAAAAAAATGAGCAAATATTTTCTATAGCTCTTTAAAAGTAGTCATTTTTTTAATCCTAATGTAGAATGTCAAGGAGCGGAAATTTTAAATTTTATAATTTATCTTTTAATATCATAAACAATTTTAAATAATAGTTTGCATAGGTTTGTTCCGTATCTCTTGTTAAAATCTTTGAACAGAATTGATAACAATCTGAACTTGGTAATTGATTATGTGCAAATTTATTTCGTATTAATATTAGTATTATAGCTGCTTGCTCAATTTCTGAACAATTTTTAAGCATATTAAAGTCAATTTTATCAAAATCAGTATCTTCATTTAAAATTTTAAAATCTGAAATATTGAAGCCTTTTATTTGTTTAAGTAAACCGTACAATATATAATTCTTAAAATTCGGATTCCCTTTCTGTAAAAAAACAGTTCTATTAGTTGCATTATCATAAATAAGCTGCTCCATTTTTTGAACTTCCTTTAATAATTCATCTCTTCTTATTTTTTCATATTCATCTAATTGTAATTGAATTACATTGATTGGTTTAAGTTTATGTTCCTCTTCGTCTTTCCATTCTCCTGGTAAATAGGGCATCCATTTTGTAATATCATTGTAACTCAAAAAAACTTCTACTCTACTATCATTAACATACTTTCTAAAATTGTCCTATATCCTTTAATTTTACATTTGGTATTTTTACCTTTTCATTTAATTGCAAATCAATTGTTCTGTTCCAAATAAAGTTTTGATTTCGTGTACCATCTAAAGCTTTTAATTTATTTTCCTTTCTTTCCTCTCTCGTTTGAAAAAGTTCAGTAAGTTCTACATTTTGTAAATCAGTCTTAAAAACATCTTTAAAAATATGGTGAACCATTAACCAAGTTGCCCAGTCATTTTTCTTTTGATTATATATTTTAGAATCTATTTTCTTTATTTCATTCTTAGATTGATGTTTTGTTTCTAAAGGATATTTGTTAATGTCGTAAAATTTTTGATAATCATTATTTTTTAAGCTTTTAAAATTCACAAACCATGTTGCAAAATGCTCCTCGTTTCCTTTAAATGGCATCTTAGGTATTATTGTTGGTTTATCATCAATAAAACCTCTTTCTATAAGAATAGGATTGGAAAGAATTGCACTAATTTTTTCATCAATATTCGTAGAGATATAATTTTTCTTTTTATAGATTTTGAAACAATTATCTAATAATTTTAGTTCATTAATGTTTTCATCATTTAGCAATTTGTTTACTGCAACTCCTAAATTTTTGTGATACATTTTTCTTTTTTTCAAATACTCCAAGTAGAATTCTGCCAAAAGTGTTTTTTGTAAATTCTATAATGGTATTTCTTTTCTATAGTCTAATCCGTTTAAAATAGCTTTTTATTTCTTTTTTTATTTGTTTCATAATAGGCTAGATTCCTTTGTAGTTCACTATGATAATGCCCTTTCCAACTTCCTTTAAATTCTTTAGGGAAAAATCGTTTCATATCATTTGCTAACCATGTCGCCAACTCTCCTTTTTCTGAATTGTATAAAATATTGTTTTCTCGCTTAGTTTATTACTTTTTATCTTTTTTGTATTGTTGTAATGCTTTATTTTTTCCTCATGATTTACAATTAACTCATCTAATAATTGAATTTCATTACTAATATCTTTATAAAGTTTATCTAGATTTGGTTTATTAGAATTACTATCATTATGGTTTTTTAAAATTTTTATTGAAGTATCTTTCCTTGAAATTTCTGAAGTTTGCTTATCTATTTGTTTTTTTATCTTATTCTCAATTTTTTCCCATCTAACTTACCCTCCTTTGTTAATGTTTTTTCTGATAAAATAGAAAAATAATAGCATGAATATCATTCATACTAAGATAGGCTATTGGTTGCCCAATATGTATCGTTTTTTTTCTTTAGTAATTTGATGAACTAAATCTTTTTTATAACTACTAGTTTGTTTGTTTTTATTTTCAATCTCATCATTAATTATTTCTTTACTTTTCCATAAATCTAAATATATACCTATTTTATTTGCGTATTTTAATTCGTCACTATTTTCCATTGGAAAATGATAATTAGGATTTGGAAATAACTCCCAATTTGTTTCTTCTTCATTTTCTTTAATTTTATTAAAAAAATCACTTTTATATTGGTTGATTTCGTCTAAACGACCAAATACAAATATTTTATTTTTTATTTCCCTTGTTGTTATTACGTTTCCTACGTTTTTAGACATAGAATGTTTAATATAATTTCCTAAATGAACCTGAAAGCGTAAAGAAGGAAAATCTACAAATTCGTCTAAAAAACGAATAGCAAAATAATTAAACTTATCTTCATATCTCTTTCTTATAACAGGGTGAATAACTTTTGAATTTTCTAGATTATCAAGGTTTTCAAAATTATCCTTATAATATTCGTTCCAATCTTCTGTAAACGTATTTTGTAAATCTTCTGAAATATTTTTATAAAGAACGTCTAGAATTTTACTTAATTCATCAATCATTTGCATCAATAGTGTTTCTTTAGTAGTACTCTGCGATGTTCTAATCTTATTTTTTAAGCCTTTATAACACATAACAGAATAAATTCTATGTGTTGCCATAAAGCGAATACTATTTTTCTCTAAATCAAGTACATCACCTTTTATTACTTTTCCTTTATATCCTTTAATATTTGCTTTTAAATCTTCAATCTCCTTTCTATTTAGAAAGCAAGACAAAAGAAAAACTATTCCACTTGAAGAAATAGGTAAATTAAAATCACCTTCTTTTACCAATTCATCTTTTTCGTTAAAAGCAGTTTTCTTTTTATTTGATATTTCTACTTTATTTGCATTTTCATAAAGAAATGGTTTAATAGCATCATTATATATAGAATTTATTATTTGGTCTTTATCAGTACTATATCTAAAAGGTCTTTGTGTTTCTTCACCATTCTTTTTTTGTTCTGCTATTAAAGCATTTACCTCTCTTTTTTTCTCTTCTAATTGGTTAATCTTTAATTCATATAATTTTTCTAATTCTTCTTGCAAGGAGTCTTTTAAAAGTTCTTTTGTTTTATCTGTTTTCAAATACTTCTTTTTAGTTTCTAAAACAGTATTCAATAAAATATTATCTAAAAGATTAAAAAGTTGATTGTCTATAATTATATCATCATGCTTAAAATGCGTATAGTAACTTCTTAGTTTTTCAATTGCTTTAATAAATAGAAAAAAGTCTTTACGAAAATCCGAAACTCTTTCAATTCGTGTTTTCTCTATTATTTTATCATTAAAAGTTTTTTTGTTTTTTTGATCAATTTCTTTAGCAATAGGAAAGTATTCTGAAAGAATAGCAATAAATTTTTCATATTCAACTAATGAAATATTTTCATCTGTATATTTTTCAATTATATTTTTAATTGGTGCATTTTTATTTTTTAACCTTAAATTAATCTCTTCAAATACTTCTTGTATATTATTCTCAGCTAAATTAAAAAAACCACCAAAATAGTGCTTATCTACTGTCTTAAATGGGTTGTATCTAATTCTTTTTCCCACATTATTTACTTTTTGTGCTGTTTCCATATATTTATTAATTTATCATTCCGCTAAGCTAAAATATTTTTAATTCATTCCTTTACGGTTTATCCCAATATGTTATTTTTTAAACATTTAATATAAAAGTAATCGTTTTAGTATTTTTTACCTTATAGTAAGCATTTAAAAAGCAATACATATTTTTAGTAAAGGTCTTTTGTCTTTGTATAAATACCTAAAATTTTACCCCAAGAACCTAAACGTTTACCCTTAAGACCTAAAAGTTTAGGTTTGCGACCCAAAATTTTACGTAGGCATACGAAAATTTTACGTATAAGAACGTAAAATTTTACCCATAAACGAACCTAAAATTTTAACTGTAGAGAGAC
>JAAURU010000358.1 GCA_012032075.1 Flavobacterium sp. | reverse complement strand
TCCTAAGAATTATTTTACTGCCAATATTATTTTTAAAAATAACCCAACAAGAATTAATGACAATGTCCTTTTTAATAGTGATGTAGTAAATGTGGCTTCTCACAACAATAACTATAGTTTTTACAATCATTTGTACCATACGTTTAAAATGGGTAGAAATAAAGTGATGGTTAATTATTTATACTTAGGAAAAGATCGCTTAACTGAAAATAACACGATTATTTCTCCTTTTCTAAATAACTTTTTTACTGCAAATGCATCTACTATAATTAAAGAAAACGCAATAAATTCAATTGCTTATGGTGGATTTAAAAGTAAGTTAATTTCCAAATATAAAAAGATAGAACATGTTGTGTCATTAAAACTTGAAACGAATAGTGATAAAAGAAAGAATACTTTTTTTAATTGATGAAAATTCAAATGAAGCTTATGAGAATGACTTAAAATTAAAACAAAATATAGTAGGTTTTGAAAATGGTTTCAAATATGAAATCACAGCAGATTTTAAGTTTGATTCTAGAGTAACTTTTGATTTAACAAATTATAGCACTCGCAATTTTTCAAAAAATTATGCGCTTTTAAACAGTGATAATTCATTAAATTATGATTTAGATAAACTAGGTCTATTTTCTATCGCTCATAGTTTTAATAATTCGTTACCAAGTGTTAGTTCGTTTATTGATAACTACCAACTTGTTAGTTATAGAAGTTTTTCAAAAGGGATAAACAACAACGATATTCCTGTTTTAAAAAACAATAGTTTTTCTCTATCACATAATTACCAAGGTAACATTACACGTTTTTCAACTTCGACAAGTTTGTCTTACACTAAATCAGAAAAAATAAAAACCCAAGAAAGCACTATTACAAATAATTTTGTTTTTAGCAATGTTGCTTTTGTTAATGGTGGTGATAGTTATCGCTTTGACTTCAAAATTCTTAATTATTTTCGAAAATTAAAGTTGGCAACTAAACTTGAAACACAACAAACCTATATTAATTCTCCTGTTAAAGTAAACAGTACTGAATTTAACACCATAAATACTTTACTTAGTAAATATGTTTTCTCTGGCACAACGTATTTAGAAAAACCCTATAATTTTGATTTTACTATTACCCAAAATCGAAGTTATACAACTTTTAATGCTACTAAAACGACTAATGTTATTACCAAAGCAAATGCTGCTGTAAATTATAAATTTTCTGAAACCTTTATTGCTGAGTTAAAAAGTGATTTTTATTGGCTTGACCAAAATTATTCATTCCTAAACACCGTGTTTAATTACACTCCAAAAAAGAGTAGATTTTCTTATAGAATGGTTTTGAATAATTTGTTTAATGAAAATGAATTTAAAATTACTTCTTTAAACGAATTTACCTTAAATACAACAAGTATTCCTTTAATTGAGCGTTATGCCTTACTAACGGTAAAATATCGTTTTTAAAGTTGGCAAACAAAAAAACCACCTCAATGAGATGGTTTACAATATAACTTAAATTCATTTTTAGTTCAATGGTATTTTGTAGAAAATTCCTTGAGAAAAAGTTACTACTTCTCCGTTTTCATCAACCATATTAATTTTGAATTTTCCAGTAATGGTATTATTTTCGGTATTTTCAATAACAATTTCCCCATTACTTTGTTGCACGTTTAAAACTCTAAAAGTAGCATTGTTATTTCCACCTTCTATAGTAACAATATCACCTGCAAAATAATCGTATCCTCTTGCTTTAATAGTATCAGTAGCAACTCCTCCTATGTTGTTTACTGTAATTCTATACACTAAACCACTTCCAGAACCACCAGTTGTTAAAGCTGTATCAGAATTAACATAACCATTTCCAGGAGTTAATTTTCTGGTAGAAAATACAGGACCAGGAAATAAATCTGTAGAAAAAGTTTG
This sequence comes from Flavobacterium sp., assembly GCA_012032075.1. Lineage (GTDB taxonomy): Bacteria > Bacteroidota > Bacteroidia > Flavobacteriales > Flavobacteriaceae > Flavobacterium. The sequence continues at coordinate 2,128 of JAAURU010000358.1, read as the reverse complement.
ACGATTACTTGCTAGACCTTGTATGGTGTAAGAAGCAAAATCTTCTTGATTTGTAGTTCCTAAAATATAAGTACCAATATTTCTAGAACTAGTTTTCATAAATATCGTTTCATTACCTCTTATTGCTGTAATTTCAAAGCCTCCATTTGTCCCAATTTTAACAGTAGTTTCTTTAGATCTCCATTCTACATTGTTTAACTTTGTCTGAAAAGCAGGATTGTTAATTTGAGTTTCATTAACACAAGATGTTAAAATTACAAAACATCCTAATAAAGCGATTATTTTTTTCATTTATTATGTTCTTTTATACACGGTTAGACAAAAATAAATTTTTTAATTTAAACAAAACGTAAAAAACACAAAAATATTTTCCTAAAACTTATACTATTGTAAAACAAAGTTTTGTACATTTGCACCCTTAAATAACTGAGGTCGGGTACCTCAAAATTAATCAAACGATTATGCCTGTAAAAATTAGATTACAAAGACATGGTAAAAAAGGGAAACCTTTTTACTGGATCGTAGCAGCAGATGCACGTTCAAAAAGAGATGGTAAATTCTTAGACAAAATTGGAACTTACAATCCAAACACTAACCCAGCTACTATCGATTTAAATTTAGATAGCGCTGTACAATGGTTACACAATGGTGCTCAGCCAACTGACACTGCAAGAGCTATTTTATCTTACAAAGGTGCTTTATTAAAACATCACTTAGATGGAGGTGTTCGTAAAGGTGCTTTAACACAAGAACAAGCAGATGCTAAATTAGCAGCTTGGTTAGAGGCAAAAGATGGAAAAGTAGATGCTAAAAAAGAAGGCTTAACTAAAGCGCAAGCTGACGCTAAAGCTAAAGCTTTAAAAGCAGAAAAAGAAGCAAACGAGAAACGTATTGCTGCTCAAGCTGAAGCTGCAAAAGTAGAAGAAGCTCCTACTGAAGAAGCTGTTGAAGCTACTACAGAAGAAGCTCCTGCTGTTGAAGAAAACAATGAAGACTCGAGCCAAAGCGAACAGGCAGAGCAAACTGAAGCTTAATTTTTAATTCGTAATAATGCATAAAAAAGAATGTTTCTATTTAGGCAAAATTGCGAGAAAATTTAGTTTTAAGGGAGAAGTCTTACTCTTTTTAGACACTGACGAACCCGAATTGTATCAAAACTTGGAATCAGTATTTGTTGAATTAAACAAATCGCTGGTTCCATTTTTTATTGAAAATGCTAATTTACACAAAGGTGATTTCCTTCGTGTTCGTTTTGAAGATGTCACCAACGAGCAAGAAGCTGATGACATTATAGGATGCGAAGTGTATCTCCCCCTAAAAATGCTACCCAAACTTGAGGGTAATAAATTCTATTTTCATGAAGTTATTGGATTTGAGATTGAAGACCAGCGACTGGGAATTTTGGAAAAATAGTATCTGTTAACGACACTACTGCGCAGCCACTATTTGAGGTATTAAATGGGGAAGTTGAAATGCTAATTCCAATGATCGACCATTTTATCGTTAAAATTGACAGAACAAATCAAAAAGTAGTGATGGATTTGCCTGTTGGATTGGTTGAAATGTACCTATAGCAGAATGCTACAGCACTAAAAATTGATGTAAAGTACGATTCAAAATCATTATTCCAGTGCATTTTAAATTCAAAAAGTTTACTATTCAACAAGAGCGGAGTGCCATGAAAGTAGGCACTGACGGTGTTTTATTGGGTGCTTGGACTCCAGTCAATCATAATCCCTATAACATTTTAGACATTGGAACAGGAACTGGTTTGATTGCTTTGATGCTGGCACAACGCAGTCAAGCGGAGCAGATTGATGCCTTAGAAATTGATGATGACGCCTATGAAGAGGCTACAAACAATTTTGAAAACTCTCCTTGGAACGACCGTTTATTTTGCTATCATGCGGCATTGGATGAATTTGTTGAAGAATCAACAGATGACTTTAGCGACAGCGAACCACTACAACAGTACGATTTGATCGTTTCTAATCCACCCTTCTATAGCGAAGATTACAAAACAGATTCTGAGCAAAGAGATTTGGCTCGTTTTAACGATGCTATGCCTTTCCATGAGTTGATTGAAGCCGCTGATGTATTACTTTCTGACAAGGTATTTTCGCTGTAA
>JAAURU010000357.1 GCA_012032075.1 Flavobacterium sp. | reverse complement strand
ATTTGGGTTAAAAAAACTCATTATTATCAACGTTGATAATAAGAGTTTATACTATAAACATTTATTTTTTTAACTATTTAAAGCTTCTGCTCCACCTACGATCTCTAGAATCTCTCCTGTAATTGCAGCTTGACGCGCTTTATTATAAGTTAATTTTAATTGATTTCTTAAAGCTGTTGCATTATCAGTTGCTTTATGCATAGCCGTCATACGAGCACCATGTTCAGAAGCAAAAGAGTCCCTTATTCCTTTATATAATTGTGTTTTTAAGGACTTAGGAATTAAGGTTAACACAATTTCTTCTTTTGAAGGCTCAAAAATATAATCTAAAGTAATTGCTTCACCACCAGTTATTGGTGCTAAAGGTAAAAATTGTTCCGTTTTAATAATTTGAGTGGCAGCATTTTTAAAATGGTTATAAACCAATTCTATTTTATCATATTCACCTGCTACAAATTTATCCATTAAGGTTTGAGCAATATCTGCAACATTTTCAAACGTTAAATTATCAAAAATGGTACTTTGATTATCAACTACTTTATTAGTTTTCTTTAAAACATCATTTCCTTTTTTCCCAATGGCAAAAACATCAACTGTTTTTCCTTTATAAAACTCTGCTCTATTTTTAACTTCTTTGATGATGTTAGAATTAAATGCACCACATAAACCTCTGTTTGAAGTTATGGCAACAATAAGAACTTTGTTCACTTCTCTTTGTTCAGCAAAAGCTCCACCTGTATTTCCATCGAGTGTAGCACTTAAGTTTTGTAATAATTCCGTTAATTTTTCTGCATAAGGACGCATTGCTGTAATCGCATCTTGTGCTTTCTTAAGCTTGGCAGCAGAAACCATTTTCATTGCCGATGTAATTTGCATCGTAGATGAAACGGAACTAATTCTATTTCTAATTTCCTTTAAGTTTGCCATTTTTATAGTATTAAGATAAAAGTATTAAGTACAAAGACATCTCTTGATTCTTCATACTTAATACTTAATACTTTTTATTAATATTTTGCAGAAATTTCTTTTGCTACTTTAGCTAAAACATCAGTGATATTGTCATCAAATTTACCTGCTTTTAAAGCATCTAATGTATCTCTATGTTTGCATTTAAGAATTCTAAGAAATCTTTTTCAAATTCTTTAATTTTGTTAACTGGAACACTTCTTAGTAAGTTTTTAGAACCTGCATAGATAATTGCTACCTGATCTTCCACTGTAAATGGATCATTTACTGCTTGTTTCAAGATTTCAACATTACGTTTTCCTTTTTCGATTACATTCAATGTAACAGCATCTAAATCAGAACCAAATTTAGCGAAAGCTTCTAACTCACGATATTGTGCTTGGTCTAGTTTCAAAGTACCTGCTACTTTTTTCATGGATTTAATTTGAGCATTACCTCCAACACGCGATACAGAAATACCTACGTTAATTGCTGGACGAACACCAGAATTAAATAAATCTCCATCTAAGAAAATTTGACCATCAGTAATCGAAATTACGTTGGTTGGAATATAAGCAGAAACGTCACCAGCTTGTGTTTCGATAATTGGTAAAGCAGTTAAAGAACCACCACCTTTTACGATTGGTTTTAATGAATCTGGCAAGTCGTTCATGTCTTTTGCTATTTCATCATTAGCAATAACTTTTGCAGCTCTTTCTAATAATCTTGAGTGCAGATAGAAAACGTCTCCAGGATAAGCCTCACGTCCTGGTGGTCTTCTTAATAATAAAGACACCTCACGATAAGCAACCGCTTGCTTAGATAAATCATCATAAATGATCAAAGCAGGACGACCTGTATCACGGAAATACTCACCAATCGATGCACCAGCAAATGGAGCGTAAACTTGCATTGCAGCAGGATCAGAAGCATTTGCAGCAACAATAACGGTATAAGCCATTGCGCCTTTTTCTTCTAATGTTTTTGCAATTGCAGCAACAGTAGAAGCTTTTTGTCCTACAGCAACATATATACAATACACTGGTTTCCCAGCATCGTAAAATTCTTTTTGATTTAAGATAGTATCGATACAAACTGTTGTTTTACCAGTTTGACGGTCACCAATAACCAACTCACGTTGTCCTCTACCAACTGGAATCATAGCATCAATAGCTTTAATACCTGTTTGTAATGGTTCTGTTACTGGTTGACGAAAGATAACTCCAGGAGCTTTTCTTTCTAATGGCATTTCGTATAATTTTCCACCAATAGGCCCTTTCCCATCAATAGGATTTCCTAAAGTATCTACTACACGACCTACAATTTCTTCACCTACATTAAGAGAAGCAATACGTTGCGTTCTTTTTACATTTGAACCTTCTCTAATTCCAGTAGAAGGACCTAATAATACAACACCTACGTTATCTTCCTCTAAATTTAAGACGATAGCTTCTAACCCGTTATCAAACTGAACTAACTCTCCATATTGAGCATTAGACAATCCATAAACACGAGCAATTCCATCACCTACTTGAAGTACAGTTCCAACTTCTTCTAATGAAGTACCAGATTGAAAACCTTCTACTTGCTTTTTTAATATTGCTGATATCTCAGCAGGATTTATTTCAGCCATTTTAATTTATAATTTTAACACTTAAAGAAGTGCGATCACTATTATTAATTACTAAACTCTCTTTTTAATTGTTGCAAACTGTTTGCTACAGATGCATTGTATTGTTTATCACCTAATCGTAAAACAAAACCACCAATAATCGCTGGATCTACAATATTTTTAAGTGTTACTTTTTTTGTTGAAAAAGTTGCAATTTTTGCCAGTACTTTTGCTTCTAAATCTGATGTAATTGGAAACGCAGTTGTAACAATAGCGGTTTCCTCATTATTTAATTCGTCAAACAAAGTATTGTATTGAGAAGCAATTGCAGGTAAAATTTCAAATCTACTATTTTCTTGCAATAAACGAAATAATCCCTTTGTTTCTTCTTGTGCAGAAGCAAAAATTTCTGATATAGCAGCAAACTTAGCTGGTCCTTTTACAACCGGACTTTGTAAAAAATCTTTCAATTCTTTACTTTCTTTTACAGCAGTAGCAACACTTTTCATGTCATTGTTTACTTTAGCTGTAGTATTGTTTGCTTTTGCAATATCAAGAATAGCTTTAGCATATCGAATAGCTGCTCTACTTGTTGCCATATTTAATTTAATTTAGCATCATCTAACATTTTCTCAACTAATTTAGTTTGAGCTTCATTGTTAGCTAATTCTCCTTTTAATACTTTTTCTGCAATTGCTAAAGATAATGAAGAAACTTGAGATTTAATTTGAGCCATAGCTGCATTTTTCTCACCTTCAATAGTTGCTTTTGCTTGTGCAATCATTTTTTCTCCTTGTGCTTGCGCTTCTCCTTTAGCATCTGCAATCATTTTTTCTTTGATTTCACGTGCTTCTTTAATCATAGTATCTCTTTCTGCACGAGCTTCTGCTAATAATTTTTCGTTATCCGCTTTTAAATTTTGCATGTCTTTTTTAGCGTTTTCAGCTGCTAATAAAGCGTTTTTTATTCCTTCTTCACGTTCAGTAATAGAAGTCATAATTGGTTTCCATGCAAATTTAACTAATAAAAGAATTAATATTATTAATATTAATGCTTGCCAAAAAACAATCCAAATGAAAAATCGTTAATTAACTTATCCATTTTTTAAATATATATGTTTAAAATAAATTCTTGTTTTAAAACATTACCTGTAACCAACCGTTACAGGTAATGTTTTTTTCTCTTTATTATTTTCCTAAGATTAAAGCAGCAAATGCTAAACCTTCTAATAAAGCCGCGATAATAATCATCGCAGTTTGAATTTTACCAGCAGCTTCTGGCTGACGAGCGATAGCGTCCATTGCTGAACCACCAATTTTACCGATACCTAAACCAGCACCAATAACGATTAAACCTGCTCCTACGATGTTTGGAATTGTCATAATGTATATATATTTAATTAAACATTCAATTTATTAATGATGAGCTTCCTCATCATGGTGGTGTTCTTCATTTGCTGCACCAAAATACAATGC
>JAAURU010000020.1 GCA_012032075.1 Flavobacterium sp. | reverse complement strand
ATGGAAAACTGGATTCTACTACATGGCTTTAAAAGCAAATATTCCAATAGTTCCAGTTGCTTTTGATTATGGTAAAAAAGAAGTTGTGTATAATAAACCTTTTTATCCAACAGGAAATATTGAAGAAGATTTAAAAATTTTAAAAAGTTATTATAAAGGAGTAGTAGGTAAAATTCCAGAGAATAGTTTTACTGATATTGAATAGTTATTCAGGGATTATAATTTTTAAAAGTACCATTTTATAAAAAACAACAATTCGGTCAATATCTGAGTTGTTTTCTTTTGGCTTCAAATTTTGCGTATTTGAATTTTTTTCAGAAAAATTTTCAAATACGCGATTTTTTCGATAATGTCTATATCAGAAAATAAATCGGTTTTTATGTTAGGATTAATTTTTTCTTGGTTTTCTAATTTTGGAATACTAGGAGTAATTATTTTTTCTTCGATCTTTTTTTCTGATTTTGGAAAATTTCCTTTTCCATTTAAAATCCAATACAAATCTACTTCGGGAAAAACTTCTACAACTTTTAATATAAAATCTAAGCTTGGTTTATTTCTTCCAGACAATAGGTGCGAGATACTTGAACGCTGCACATCAATTCTATCAGCAAAAGCAGAAGCAGATAATCCGTAAAAATCGAGTAGTATTTCAAGTCTTTTTATAAAATCATCTATGTTTACCATTGTAAATTATTGTTTGTATTCTAACTGTTTACAAATGTAATAAAAAGAATTTGAATAACCAATTATTTAACATTTACAATTGTAAATCAGAGGCTAAATATTAAATAAATACATTATGTATTTAATATTAAATACTGAACAACAGTAAATTAAATATCTATTTTAAAACAACTACCATTTGTAAACATAAGTAAACAATAGAGATGTCGACGGACAGTAAATGCTGTTTACTAATGTAAACAAAGGAAATATATTTGCTGTTTACAAATGTAAATGATACTTTGTTTACATTTGTAACACAATAAAAAGACATGAAAAGTTTACAATTAGCAACCCTATTCTTAGAGCAAAATTTAAAAGGCAGATATGTTACCAACGAACACATAAAACCTTTATTAGATAAATTACCCAAATCTTTTTTAGTTTCTTCCGAAGGAAAATCGGTTCTAGGAAAAGATATTTATAGCGTGAAATTTGGTATTGGTAAAACCAAAATTTTAGCTTGGTCACAAATGCACGGAAATGAATCAACTACTACAAAAGCATTATTTGATTTATTTAATTATCTATCTTCAGATGATAACACTGTAAAAGATATATATAATAAGTTTACCTTTTATTGTATTCCAATATTAAATCCAGATGGTGCTGCAGCTTATACAAGAGTAAATGCGAACGAAATTGACTTAAATAGAGATTCTTTTGCCATTACACAGCCAGAAAGTAAGCTTTTAAGAACCATTTTTGAAGCTTATAAACCCAATTATTGTTTTAATCTTCACGATCAAAGAACCATTTTTGGAACAGAAGCGAATTTACCAGCTACAGTTTCGTTTTTAGCACCTGCATTTAATGAAGCAAGAGACTATAATGAAACCCGATTGAAGGCAATTCGTATTATTAATGCTATGAATGATAAATTACAGCAAATTATTCCTAATCAAGTAGGAAGATTTGACGATTCGTTTAATATTAATTGTACCGGTGATTATTTTACCTATGCAAATACTCCTACAATTTTATTTGAAGCAGGACATTTTAAAGATGATTATGATAGAGATGAAGTAAGAAAATTTATTTTTATTTCTCTTTTTACAGCTTTAACCGAGAATTACGAAAACGTTATAGTTAGCAATGATTTAGATAAATATTTAAAGATTTCTCAAAATTTAAAGAATTTTAACGATTTTATTTATAAAAATGTTATAATTTTTGATAATTCAGACGAAAAAATAATTAACTTTGCTGCTCAATTTACTGAGATATTATACCAAGACAAAATTCATTTTGAAGCTCATATTGTTTCTATTGAAGATTTGAATGCTTTTAATGGTCACTATGAGTTTGATGCTAAAGGTGAAGAATTTAATGCTAGTTATGGAAAATTCCCTAAAATAGGAGAAAAGGCCAGTTTTAAAATAGGAAATAACTATAATTTTTCAAATGGTAAACAATAACAGTAAACATAGTACGTTTTAATACATAATTTATTATATTCTCTTATGAGTAAGTTTCGTTTAGATGAAGTTGATCACCAAATATTAGATATGTTGATCGACAATACAAGGGTTCCATTTACAGATATAGCTAAAAAGCTTTTAATTTCTGCTGGAACAGTTCATGTTAGGGTTAAAAAAATGGAAGATGCAGGAATTATTCAAGGTTCTTCTTTAACTTTAGATTATGAAAAGTTAGGTTATTCTTTTATCGCTTATGTAGGTGTGTTTTTACATAATACTTCTCAAACAAAATTTGTTTTGGAAAGAATTAATGAAATACCTTATGTAACTGTAGCTCACGTTACCACTGGAAAATTTAATGTTTTTTGTAAAATTAGAGCAAGAGATACTAAGCATGCTAAAGAAGTTATCTTTATGATTGATGATATTGAAGGAGTATATAGAACGGAAACGATGATTTCACTTGAAGAAAGTCTAAATGATAAAAAACGTTTAATGCATACTATTTTTAAAGAACTATAATTTCAAATTTAATCCCGGATATATTCGGGATTTTTTATACATTTTAATTTATGATTGAATTTAATAAAAATGAATTTGCTCCTTATTATTCAACCTATGTTTCTAAATCTATTTTTCATTTAGATATTGTTACTGGTTTAGAAAAGCAAAATTAGAAATGATTCACTTTTTAAAGGAATTCCTTTGGAGAAACAAACCTTTCAATATGAAATAGGGAAGTGGACACCAAAAGATATTTTACTACATCTAATTGATGTTGAGAGGATTTTTGTTATAGAGCTTTACGAATTTCAAGAAACGACAAAACAGAATTACCTGGTTTTGAAGAAAATGATTACGTTCCTTTTGCTATGGCAAATGAAAGAAGTATGATGAATTTACTTGAAGAATATGAAGCAGTAAGAAATGCTACTATTTCTTTGTATAAAAATTTTACAAACGAACAATTAATTAGAGTAGGAGTTGCTTCTAAAAATTCAATTTCAGTAAGAGCAATTGCATATATTATTTTAGGGCATGAAAACCATCATGCAACTATCATAAAAGAAAGATATTTGTAAAATAAAAAAGACATGCAAAATTAATTCCATGTCTTTTTTATATTTTTAATCATCAGTTTCATCTGCTTCATCAGCGATTTCTAAATCACCTAATGATTCTAATGTCTCATCAACTGCATCATCATCTAAATCATCATCTTCAAAATTTTCTATACGATCAGCTAATTTAGTACTTACTTTTACTAAGAAAATAGTATCTTCTGTACGTACTTCTACAGCTTCAATGGTTTCATTTTTAGCGTTTTTGAAACGAATGATATTCGAATCATCATAGCCTTCTGGAAATTTCTCGACTAGTAAGGTCAGAATTTCATTTGTTAATTTTGCGTAATCAACAATAACTCTTTTCATTTGATTGTTTTTATTCATAGATAGTGTTCAAATGTAATATCCTATTTCAAATTTTCAAACAATTTTTTTATTTTTTTTTTATTTTTTTTAATTGGCCCAAAATGTAAGCAAAAATCAATGGTGCAACTATGGTAGCATCAGACTCAACTATAAACTTAGGAGTGTTTATATCTAGTTTTCCCCAAGTTATTTTTTCATTTGGAACAGCACCAGAATATGAACCATAACTCGTTGTAGAATCGGAAATTTGGCAAAAATAACTCCAAAAAGGAATATCATGCATTTCCATATCTTGATATAACATTGGAACAACACAAATAGGGAAATCACCTGCAATTCCACCACCTATTTGGAAGAAACCTAATCCTTTTCCAGTTGAATTTTTTGGATACCAATCGGCTAACCACATCATGTATTCAATACCGCTTTTAGTAGTAGAAGCTTGTAATTCTCCTTTAATACAATAAGAAGCGAAAATATTACCCATAGTACTGTCTTCCCAACCTGGCACTACAATAGGTAAGTTCTTCTCTGCTGCTGCAACCATCCATGAATCTTTTGGATCGATTTCATAATATTGCTTTAAAACTCCTGAATTAATCATTTGGTACATAAATTCATGAGGAAAATATCTTTTACCTTCATTTTCTGCCTTTTTCCAAATGTCAATTAAGTGTTGTTGTAATCTTCTAAAAGCTTCTTCTTCTGGAATACAGGTATCAGTAACTCTATTATAATGATTTTCTAGTAAATCCCATTCTTCTTGGGGTGTTAAATCTCTATAATTTGGTATTCTTTTATACGAATTATGAGCTACTAAATTCATAATATCTTCTTCTAAATTTGCACCAGTGCAAGAAATAATATGAATTTTATCTTGACGTATCATTTCTGCTAATGATTTTCCCATTTCAGCTGTACTCATAGCACCAGCTAATGTAACCATCATTTTCCATTGTCTAATAAATGCTCTTCATATCCTTTAGCAGCATCAACTAAGGCTGCTGCGTTAAAATGAAGGTAATTTTTTTCAATAAATTGACTAATTGGTCCTTTGCTCATTTTTATTTATTTATTTGTTTCTGTTGTAACCTAAAATATTTAATACATCTTCTGCATTTTGTTGCTCTGAGAAAACTTCAGTAGCTAAAATACCATTTTTATCTCTATCAATTAAAATGTGTTTGGGTTGTGGAATTAAACAGTGGTGTAATCCTCCAAAACCTCCTATTGTTTCTTGGTAAGCTCCAGTATTAAAGAATCCTATATATAATGGTTTTTCTTTGTTGTATTTTGGTAAATAAACCGCATTCATGTGTTGTTCTGAATTGTAATAATCATCACTATCGCATGTCATTCCTCCTAGAAGTACTCTTTCATAAGTATCGTTCCATCTATTTACAGCAAGCATTACAAATCGTTTGTTAATTGCCCAAGTATCTGGTAATGTAGTAATGAAAGAGGAATCAATCATGTTCCAATATTCTCTGTCATTTTGTTGTTTTTGGTACAATACTTCATAAATTGCTCCTCCAGATTCACCAACAGTAAATGAACCAAATTCTGTAAATATATTTGGAACATCAATTTCTGCTTCATCACAAGATATTTTAATCTGGTTTAAGATTTCATCAATCATATATTGGTAATCATATTCAAATGCTAACGAATTTTTAATTGGGAATCCACCACCTATATTCAAACTATCTAAAGTAGGACATTCTCTTTTTAAAGCAATATAAACTTTCATACACTTTAAAAGTTCATTCCAGTAATATGCAGTATCACGAATTCCAGTATTAATAAAGAAATGAAGCATTTTAAGCTCTACTTTTTTATTGTCTTGAATTTGTTTACGGTAAAAAGGAAGTATGTTTTTGTATCCAATTCCTAATCTTGAAGTATAAAACTCAAATTTTGGCTCTTCTTCAGCAGCAATACGAATTCCTATTTTAATTTTACTTTTAATTTTTTCTTGTAATAACTCTAATTCTTCATAATTATCAATTATGGGAATGGTGTTTTTATGACCGTTGTTAATTAAACTAGCAATATTATCTATATATTGGTCTCTTTTAAAACCATTACAAATTACAAAGGTATTTTTGTTTATTTTCCCTTCAGCGATTAACTTTTCAACGATATTAATATCAAAAGCAGAAGAAGTTTCTATATGAATGTTATTTTTTAAAGCTTCATTTAAAATAAATTCAAAGTGAGAACTTTTAGTACAATAGCAATAAAAGTATTTTGCATCATAATCGTGCTTTTCCATGGCATTTCTAAACCAAGTTTTAGCTCTTTTTATATTTTTTGAAATTTTTGGCAAATAAGTAAACTTCAATGGTGTTCCATATTGTTCTACTAATTTCATTAAATCGATGCCGTGAAATTGAAGTGTATCTTTGTTTAAAGTGAATTCTTCTTGAGGAAAATAAAAAGTTTGATTAATTAAATCGGAATATTTTGTATTCATTTGATATATAATGATGTAAAGTTAAAAAAAAAGTATAGACACAGAAGAAGTTCTTTTTTTTATACTCTAATATTAGCATATTGAATGGGTAATTTTTCATTGAACGTTTTTGAAAGTAAAAACAAGTCAATAAAAAAAGTGTAAAAAACAAAAATAAATAACCTCCAACTAATAACAATATTAGTTAAGCGGTTACAATAATTTTTGTTCTCAAAATTAATAGTTGTAATTTTTTTCATTGGCAACAAAGGTAAAAAATAATAGTATGTTATTGAAAACTTACAACTAAAAATATTTATGATTTATAATCTTCAAAAGCCTTGTATATCAATTCATTACTACTTTTTTCATTGATTTTTACACTACCAATTCCATTGAGAAGCGCAAATTGTATCAATCCGAATTCATTTTTCTTATCATAAATCAATAATTCGATACAATTTTCAATGTCTTTATTGTCAAATGCTACACGGTCATATATATCCGTTAAAACATATTTAATTTCCTGATATTCTTCGGTTGTAAGCAATTTTTTTTCTTTTGAAATATACGCTTCTAAAATCATTCCTATAGCTATAGCTTCACCGTGAAGCAAACTGGTTTTATTTTCATTTTCAAGAAAATAACTCTCAATTGCATGACCTAAAGTATGACCAAAATTTAATGCTTTTCGAATGCCATTTTCGGTTAAATCTTCACAAACAATTTTATTTTTTATATCAACTGATTGATGAATTAAACTATCTAAATCGTCTGTATTTAAGTTAGTTGTGGTTTTTAATTTGTTCCAATAGTTTCTATCGCAAATTAAACCATGTTTAAGCATTTCGGCAAAACCAGAACGCATTTGGTTACCTGGTAAAGTCTCTAAATATTGTGTATCGACGATAACGGCTTTTGGTTCTTTTATAATTCCGATTTGGTTTTTTAGGTTACCCAAATCTACTCCGTTTTTCCTCCTACAGAAGCATCAACCATAGATAAAAGCGTAGTAGGAATATTAATAAAATCGATACCTCTTTAAAAGTACACGCGATAAAACCACCAATATCAGTAATAACTCCACCACCAAGATTTAAAATGATACTTTTTCGATCACCACCTAATTCAGTAAGGGAATGCCATATTTGCAAACAGGTTTCAATGTTTTTATGTTCTTCACCAGCTTCTAATTCTATTATTTCAATCTCAATTTCTGTAGCTAAAGAGGCTAATAACTTTGGTAAACAAAATTGAGCTGTATTTTCATCAACAAGTATAAAAATTTTAGAGTAACTGGAAGTTGTCAATGTTTCCGTTAAATAAGTGTATCCATTATCATTAAAAAAAACCTGATAATTATTAGCTTGAATAGTTTGCATCGATTCTAATTTCTATTTATTGCAAAATAAGGCATTTTTTATTTAAAATTACAATGCTGTAAAGTATATTTGCACCAGAAAAATTAACTCCAAAATGGAAAAAATATTCAATAATACTGAAATTGCCTTTGCTTTAAAAACCGATACACAATTAGAAAGAGCTTATTTTTTTATTTAAAATGATTGAAAGTGAGCCACTTGTAAGAATTGGTACAGCAGTTACAAATTTTGCTTTGAAAGCACATTTACCTGTTGAAGGCTTAATAAGAAGTACTGTTTTTGATCATTTTTGCGGTGGAGTTAATGAAAAAGATTGTTTGAGCGTGGTAGATAATATGTTTACCAAAGGAGTTTCATCTGTTTTAGATTATTCTGTTGAAGGAAAAGAAGAAGAAGAGCAATTTGATGCTGCTTTTCAAATGACATTAAAAACGATTGAGTTTGCCAAAGAACGAGAGGCAATTCCCTTTGCAGTTTTTAAACCAACTGGTTTTGGACGTTTTGCCTTGTATCAGAAAATTGGAGAAGGAAAATCGCTTACAACAGAAGAAAAAGCAGAATGGGATAGAGTAGTGGTTCGTTTTGATACCGTTTGCCAAGTAGCTCATGATAAAGATGTTGCTGTTTTAATTGATGGAGAAGAAAGTTGGATGCAAGATGCTGCAGATGATTTAGTTGCCGAAATGATGCGCAAATACAATAAAGAAAAAGCGATTGTTTTCAATACGTTGCAAATGTACCGTTGGGACAGATTAGACTATCTTAAAAAACTAAATACTTTAGCAAAAGCAGAAGGTTTTTACATAGGCATGAAATTAGTTCGAGGTGCTTACATGGAAAAAGAGAACAAAAGAGCAGAAGAAAAAGGCTATAAATCTCCTATTTGTGAAAGCAAGCAAGCTACAGATGAAAATTATAATGCTGCTGTGGTGTATATGTTAGACAATTTAGAGCGAATGGCTATTTTTGCTGGAACTCACAATGAAGCAAGTTCTTACCGATTAATGGAATTAATGGCTGAAAAAGGTATTGCAAAAAATGATGCTCGCATCTTTTTTGGCCAATTGTTTGGCATGAGTGACAATATTAGTTATAATTTATCTGCACATGGTTACAATGTGGCAAAATACCTTCCTTTTGGCCCTGTAAGAGATGTTATGCCGTACTTAATTAGAAGAGCAGAAGAAAACACCTCTGTTGCCGGACAAACGAGTAGGGAACTCGATTTGATTAAGAAAGAAAGAAAGAGGAGGAAGTTGTAAGATTGAGGTATATTTAATGAAAATGCTCCAAATTATATTTATTTTGGAGCATTTTTATTATTAAAGTTAATCATAAAAATTTAAAATTATTTAGTATTAGAAGATAGTTTGTCAATAATTGATAATAATTTCAAATTAGTTTCCTTAAGATCTTCTATTTGTTTAAATAAACTTTCCACTAGTAAGTCTTTTGAATCTTGATTTTGTTGATGAAGGTTTTCAACTAATCCAACTGCTGTTGAAGAATCTTTATTGTTAAAATTATTTACAATATATTGTTTGTCAAGTAATTCATTAATATCAATTTCTAATATTTCTGATATTTTTATTAACCTTTCAAAATCTAATCTTGTAATTCCTTTTTCAATTTTAACATAAGCAGGTTGAGAAATACCTATTCGTTCAGCTACATATTCTTGTGAAAAATTTAATTGTTCTCGTCTTGCTTTAATTTTATTACTAACTTGATTCATATAAATAAATATTTTTAGAATAACCAAAAGTAATAAATTATAACTACATGTGATATTCTATTTATAAATTGATTTATAAATTAGCAACATTAATTTAAATAAATAAACAATTATGAAAACAAAATTTTTAACAGTCTTAGGATTGTTTTTCGTCGCAATCGGTTCAGTTTATTCAAATAATCCAACTGAATCTCAAGTTAAAGTAAAGGATTTTAATTTTTCTGCTGAGATTAACTACAATGGTAAAATTGAAGAATTATGGAATGCAGAATTAGGTTTAAAAATGTATGTATTAGAAATGAATAATTCTGAAGATTTATTAATTGCTTACCAAGAAAAAAACAGTACGGAATTAACACCAATTGCTTTTTACGTAAATGAAGCAAATGGCATTACTTACAAAGATATTAATAATAGAAAAGACGTTTTAAATCTTGAAGTTTTAGATGGTAAAATTGTAAAATACAACTATTATGAGCAAAACGATTCAAAAAGTGGTTTTGCTTTAAAAAAGTGTCCAGGTGGTTCAACTATTAACTGTATAAAATTTACAATGCAAGTAATTGCTAGTGATGGAGAATCTGCTTTTTATTGTGCATTGTCTGGAGGTTATTGTCCAGCAGCAGTAGCAACAGCTTGTGCAATTAGCTGTAATTTATAATTAAATAATATTATTATTAGAGGTGTTTATTATTTTTTAAAACTAACCTCTTACTTTTTATAAATAGCAACTAAATTAATTAATAGTATTATTTTAGCTCAAAATTAATCCATGAAAAAAATTAAAATATCTATTATAATTATAGTAATTATGCTTTTTTATTTATTCCATAATAAATTTCATAATTTCTTTTACAAAATTATCACCTAAAATTGATAAAGCTTTTACGCAGCTAGATGATTTAGTTTATAATCAGAAACTAAATGATACTGTTTTATTTATACAAAATAGTGAGAAAGATAGTATTATAGAAATTAGTTTATTGACAAAAGATACAATAGAACTTCATTTCTTAAATTGTCAATCTAAAGACAATTTATTGTTTAAAGATAACTATTAATGAATATATTTTAAATAGAAAGACAAATTATGATAAAATAATTATTTTAGACACTATAAGTTGCAAAGAAAATAATTTATTAGACATAGAAAAATACTACTTTCTTTATAAAAAACTTCCTCTTAAATTTAATAAATGGTATATCCATATTCTATAATTTTAACAAATGGTAAAATTATGAAAACCTCACTTAATGCTTTTAAAGATGAATAAAATTTTATTATTTATTACCATTTTTGTTTCAAGTTGTTTGTTTTCCCAAAATGACATAACTAAAATATCCTATAAAATTTCTATTAATAAGAAAAACTTTGAAAAGAATGATACGATAGTTTCAGAAAATAATAAAGAAATCTTAAATCATTTTAAATCTATTTTAAAAAATGCCATAGAAAAAAAATATGACTTATTATATAAGGACTCTATTTCATTATTTATTGAAAAAGTAGAATTAGATAATAATACTGTAAATTCCAATTTGTATAACAAATCTAGTAATGATAAGTTATATATTAATATAAATAAAAAACATTTGTAAATCAAATAGAATTTTATGGTAAAAATTTTTTAATAATTGATACATTGAATAATTTTAAGTGGGAAATAAAAGAGAATGAATTTAAAACAATTTTAAATAAAAAAGCTTATAAAGCAACTTGTGTTGTTAAAAAAAATCAAAAAGAAAATATAATTACAGCTTGGTTTAGTGATGATATAAAATGTGCGTTTGGACCCGATTTGTATTATGGTTTACCAGGTTTAATATTACAATTAGATACAGGTGATTTAACATATACTTGCCAAGAAATAAGTATCTCTAATGATGTTACTTTTAAAAAACCTAATTCAGGCAAAAAAGTAACCCAAAAGAATTTGATCTAATTTCATATCAGAAGCAAATGGATATTAAAATAATGGGGTATTAATTTATTTATTATTATGGCTACTTACAAAATTATTTTATCAATTATTTTAGCTTTGATTGTTATTTTGTCCTATAGTACAATAAGGGATATAAATAATTCAGAAATGATAACTTCTAGAAAAAGAAAATGGGTATTATTTATTTTATATTTTCCCGTTTTTGGTGCGCTTTTTTATATTTATAAAAAAGAAAAAAAGGAATTAATTAAGAATTGCGAATGATTTAAACTAGAAAATCCCTCAAAAAATAGAGGGATTTTATAGTTATTAAAGAAGTATGATTTTAACTCTAGTATTTTTCTTTTTGAAAACCCCATTCTCTCATTTCTTGTTTAAAAGTATCTGGATAATTGGCTTTTAGCAGGTTAATAATAGCATTTAACCCTTTTTTTAAACTCTTTTTTAATTCATTTTTATCGCCCACTTTTACTGAAACTTGTCCGTCTATTTCACTAGCTTGTTTTACTAATGCTGCATATTGAGTAGTGGTAGCTGTCCAAAAAGCAAGCCCAAATTCTTTATCCTGAAAGCCATGAGTGGTAATGGCTTCAATCATTAATTTTAAGGCTTCAATACGTTTGTTTTGATCGGTTGGCAAAAAATAACGATTGTTCTTGTAAACAATACCAAATGCTGGAAAATAACTACTGTCATTTTCTTTTTTGTATTTATCAGTAAGATAACCTTTTACATAAGATACGGCATCGTCTATTTTGGCATTCAATACTTTTAGCGATTGTGTAACTTGTGGTCTAGTTGCTCCTTTTTGCATGCGAAGGCTTAAAACAGCGTTATAGCTTTCGGCATTTGCTTTAAATTGAGCGGGTGTTAGCCATTTTTAAAGTAAGTTCGTTATTTGCTACCCATTTTTCACTCACTGTGGTAACCACGTTCCCAAAGTTTACATCGGCAACAGGAACATTTCCTTTTTTAGTTGGTTTTACATTTTCGGCATTTGATGTTGTTTCTTCCATAAGAATAATTATAAATTAGGATTAAAATGCTAAAAATAATAAACTTTTTAACACAAAATAGCTACTAATTTTATAAAATTTTCTTAAATATTTGCATATACTATTTTTATAAACGCTACTGGTTTTACAATAGCCTACAGGGCAAATGTAAGTGTTACTTATTTAAACTGTTTTAGTACATATAATAGCTGTAATATATACTAAGCGCAAGTTTTATAAAAATAATAACAGCTGTATGTGCTACTAAGCGCAAGTTTTTTTGGGTATTTTACAGCTGTAAGTGGTGCTAAGCGGAGGTTTTTGGATATATTACAGCTGTAGGTGGTGCTAAGCGCAGGTTTTTAGGATATATTACAGCTGTAAGTGATGCTAAACGGAGGTTTTTAGATAGGGTAGCAGTGGTGTTTAGATTTTGTTTTTAAGAACCGATATTGTATTAATAACTTAGTGTAAGAATAATAGTGAAATTAATAAGCATTAATTTATATTTAAGTATGGACTTTTTTTGATTCATTTACTTTTGATTTAGGAATAAAATCGCAATTATTTTTATACATTGTTTCCTGTTGATTTTTTTCTTTTTCATTGAAAGCAGATACTACTCGTCTATTTCTAATAAGAATCCTAAAATATGGACATTTCCCATTTATTGACAAATCTTTACCATCATTTCCTTTTCTGAATTTGATAATTTCAAACTGGTCTGGATTAAATTTATGCAAAAATGTAATAGGAACGCCCATAATACCATCAAAATCTAAAGGAATATTTTGTGTCTTATTAACATTAATCCCATTATAATTATCATATGAAGGATATTCTATTTCATTTCCAAAATATCTTTTAGTTAGTTCAATATCTTCGTGTCGTTTAGATGTGTCTAAGTTAGTTAACCATAGACAATTATTTGGTGAAATTATCCTATTCCCAAAGTTATCAATTCTAGCCTCAGTCCCGAAAAGTTCATAATGTTCAGGTACAATAAAACCAGAAATACCTCTACCTAGGTTTATCCCCAGCCAAGCATTGTTTTCTTTAATTAGTTTAAAAATTTCTTTATATGTAATAGCATTAATGTTACCAATTATTAAAAACTTTTTATCATAGTCAATAAGTTGTGTGACATATTCTCTAAATAATGAAATGGTGGGTTTGTAACAATTATATCCGCTTGTTTTAATAGTGCGATACTTTCTGCACTACGAAAATCTCCATCGCCTTTAAAATAAATGATGTCTGTTGAACTTGGTTTAGCATTTTCCTTTTTTGTACCTAAGTATTCATAATAAAACCCATTTTCTAGATTTTTCTGTATTAAATAAGTCTATTTTCTTGTTTTTTGTAACACGAAGCTATTAACTTTTTAAGTCCTAATTCTTTGAAGTTTAAAACAAAATAATTAAAGAAGTTACTAATTGTAGGATCATCACAATTACAATAAACTATTTTATTTTGAAAATGGTTTTTATAATGTTTCAACTCACTTTCTATATCAGAAAGTTGTGTGTAAAATTCATCACTTTTTGATTTCTTAGCATTCTGTAGTATTTTATTTGTTGCATTTCTTCCCATTTCCAAGCTCTATTTACTTTTAGTTATTTGGTTAAATAAATCACTTCCCATGACCTTAAGAGAAGTTTTTGAAACTTCAATCATAATATTAAATATCTTTTCAATATCCCATTTTTCCCCTTTTCCTTGTACATATATTGATGCTGCTTGAAGCATAATGTTTTTATCCTTATGTTTTATAAACTTGTTTTTACATAAATTAATATTAATTGGCATACCATAATTTGCTGCAGTTAATCTATCTAATCTATTTATCATTCCCGAACTGTATTCGAGTTTTACAATCCTTCCATCAGGTCTTTTAATTGATATTGTTTCTGTTAAGAAATTAGAGCCTTCTAGAAATAAAATATATGGGAAATGGGATTCTGATAACATAAAATTAGCAATTTCAGATATGTTTTTATGCGACCTTTCAATTGCATTTCCAGCCGCCATTAAGTCTTGATTATTAGATTTACCCACTGATTTTCCTTTTAGAATGTTTTCAATGTCTTTTCCTTGATGTTTAGCTTCAGATACTAAAACTATTCTCCAATTGTCATTATCATCTTTAACTTCAATTATTCCTCCATCTGGTTTTATGCTCGAATTTGAAACAAAGAGAGTTTGTCCTAATTCTTTATCTACATTTCGGAGTGCTTCATTTATTTCAGCTTTTTTTATACTCGATCTGTAACGAAAAGATAATTGAGGATATTCTTTTTCAAGTTGTTCAATAATAATTTTTGATATCATGGCAACTGTTGTATCGTGTAATTTTGCTTTGTCTCCAAATATACCAACTACACCTTGCGACAGTTTATGTTGATTCGTTAATCTACTTGATTGGTTCTTTTTTGTCATTCTTTATTTATCATTATTGACTTTTTCAAAGGTACAATTTTTTCAATTATCATCAAGTTTTTAGCTTTTAGTTAAAGTATTATGTATCATTAGTTGCGACGATTAATTGCGTAGATTTGCAAATAAAAATTTAATAGAAAATCCGATAGTATTTCCTTAAGCATTAGATAATTGGCTAATCAATTATAAAAAGTGTTACTAGTAGTTATTTTTATTCTCTTTTTTAAATCTTTAAATATTTCATTGTCCGCTAATGTAAATAACAACATTTCAAGTTCGTAAGGTTTTGAACCCTTTCCATATATAAATTCTGTGTTTGTTTTTATAAATTCACAAAACTTGAAATAAGCAATTTGTTGAGAAACATACAATTCAGTATTCTCAATATATTCAGAAATATGAAATGCATTTACAATAGTATTCATATCAAAGTCAGTAATTATTTTATTTCGTCCACTTGGCATTGGAAAATACTTTTCTTTAAATCCGTTTTGATTTTCGCAAGTCAAAATTAGCCAATTCAAAGTATATATAACTCTGGAGTCATAAATTACAAAATTTTCAGGGTCAATGAAAGAAGATATTTTTGAAAGTGAAGAAATTGTACTAAAACAGTCTAACGATAATTTCTGTTTTTCTAATTGTTTTTTAAATCTCTTAACTTTTTTAATATTTCGCTCGTTTAGTTTAAAACCTCTAATTCCGCCCCAATTATTTACTATCCAAAAGTCAATATAATTTTGCTCCGTATTAGTTTTATATTTTTCGCTTAAAATCCATTTTAATTTAACATTTTGATTGAAAGGATTTTTGTCATTCAAAAGTTGTTCAGTTTCTATGGAATTAAAAATTTTATCGTTTATATCATATTTAAAATCGAATCTTTCTTGTAAGTCAATTTGCCTACTAAATTCCTTTAATTTTTCTATTACATTCGTCATTTTCTATTTATTGGCAACTAATAAATATTTTAATATTTCATACATATTTAACCTGTATGAGTTATATTTATAATACTTCATCCTTACAAATTTAAACTATTTCCTGTAATCTACAATAGGTATTTTTACCTGTTTACTACTCTTTAAAAATAAAGTAGTTTTCTCTTAATACTTTACGAAAAAACGTAAAAAACAAAAATATGTTTTTACTATAAACAAAAAATCCTCAAATATTGCTAATTGAGGATTGTTAATTTAAAAGTTCTCGATATCCTCCAGAGGCGGACAGGCATTTTTTATTCCACTTCGTTCCATAAAAAACACTCGAACTGACGAAGAGTTATCCTCCAAAGTCGGACACGCATTTTTTATTTTATTACTCTTCGTAAAGCATGCAAATTCCACTAATTGTCAATTATTGACAAAAGACTTTTTGGAATAGAATTCACTTTTTTATTGTTACTTTTTCTTTAAGAGTTTTTGTAGCAACCTTTTTTTTAGCCTTTTTACTTGCAATAAAATCACTAATTTCTTTTTTTTCTTGTTCTGTTAAAGGAGGACTTTGGATAATAAAATCTACTCCTTTTGGTTCTTTTATCAAGCTCATAACTTCACGATTTAAAATATTTTTTAACTAATTTTTTCGCTGCTTCTGTTTCAATAATCATTCTTTGATTTTTAAAATGATAAGCACCTAAATGTTCTTCATAGTGTTTTATCAAGTTTGTTTTTGCAGTAAATGCAATAAAACCATCAAAACCTTTTTGGAAAGAAACTTTGCAAGCATAAGCAACTAAATTCCCTGCAACACCTTCGTAGAGTTTGTCTTTACCAATGTTGAACGGAGCGCTTTCGAGTAAATTCATATAAATATAGTCTTTTTCAATAGTTATACTTAGAAGACCTTGCAAAATTGATGCGTTATTTACAATTGTTAATTTGTAAACTTCTTTCTGTAAATCTTTAAACTCTGATTTCCAATCAAAATTCCATCCATTTTTTTAGTTACATTTTTCAAATCCACGGTAGTCATTCTGCTAACTTCATTTTGAAAACTGTTTCCAGAAATTGTATTTAAAATGGAGCCTGTTAATTTATCAATTATGAAATTTTGCTCTATTTGAATCTTATTGCTCATACTTCAAAAATAAGAAATTTTTCGCTGTCTAAAAAATACAATTTTAACTGTACATTTATCCTATTTTAAGGAAAATGTAATAATCAAAATAAGTTTTTAACACAAAAAAATCCCCAACTATTGCTAATTGAGGATTGTTAATTTAAGAGTTCTCGATACATTTTTTATTCCATTGCATTGCATAAAAAACACTCGAACTGACGATTAAGTTTATAAAAATCTAACTTTTTTGTTCTTTATTAAAATAAACCAAGTAATAATACATTTGTTTTTCTTCGTCCCAACCTTTTTCTACAAATTTCTCTGCACTTTCTGGGTTGATGAAGTCTAGTTTTATTTGGATATTAGTATCTAATTGGATGGTGTTTTTCATTTTCTTTCTAGCATCGGTCACAGCGGCATTTGCAATGGGGAAACTAGAAACATCTTCAATACTGTATTTAGCACCTTTATCTACTTTGTAGTTTTTAAATTCTGGAATAAATTCAGGATTTGTCATAACTTCGTTTAAAAATGCAGTTTCTTCAAAGTCATCGTTTTTAGCAAAGTGGTTAACCGCTCTATTCATAAACAATACTTCTTGTTGTTTATCTTCAGCTGGAAGCACTACATCTTTGGCAAACTCTTGGCAAAATTTCAAGTATTTCTTAGTAATAAAGTTCTCATCTTGGAAAACATCTACCGACAAGAAATGCTCTAACCAGTATCTTGCATCATAACGATTACTATCTACTGTAAGAATTTTGTAACCTTCTTCTTTTTTATAATTGAAAATGATACAGCCTTTATCTAATTTATTTAAGTTAATTCCTTGTTGGAGAATCATTTCAAGATTGCTTCCTTTTTCTTCAAATTGTAAGAAATCGGTTTGAATTTCACTTTTAAATACTCCAATAGCATCTACTACATTATTATCGATAGAAACATTGGTAAAATAAGTGACATATACTTCACCATTTTTAATATGTGGATGATTCGATTGTTCAAAAGGTGATTGGTTATTTTCTTAGAAATGGTATGAATTTCACTAGGATTTGTAAAAATCTGAGTTGCCATGTTAAACATTTCATTGTATTCTAAATCTACTTCATGTGCAAACTGATAGTAGTTTTCTTCTTTTTCACGAAATGGTTTAAAGAAGTACTCTTTTAACAAAGGCATTATTTCATCATTCAACCCATAAGGTGTTTCCGATAAAAAAGTGCTTTCGTTTCTGCTTTTATTTCCAACTCTATGAATGGAAAGGTTTTCTATGTGCGTGTTGAATAAGTTTATCATTTGTTCTAATGTGTCAATTATTAATTTGTCAATGTGTCAATTCTATGTTTGCGATATTGTACCATTGGCACATTGTCACATTTTCCTATTGACTAATTATTTAATTCCAATTTTCCTCAAATCCAAAATCTTCAAAATTATCATCTCCTTCATAAGCATCTAAATCATCTTCGTCATAATCATCGTTAAAATCGGCACCAAAGTCATCTGCTTCAAAAGATTTATCTGGAGCATCAGCTGGAAGTTGACCATGTGAATAGAGTAATGCAGGATAAGTTTCACCATCAACTTTATCTTCAATAGCAGCAAGTTCTACTAAGAAAGTCCACATGTTGAAAAAATCATATACGTAGATAATTTTAGTTTGGTATTGATCTAAGTTATCTTCTAATATAAAATTACTCATAGTTCTCATCTCACCAGGAACATCACCAGTATCAAAAAGCGGAATTTCATCTTCTTGATTCCATGTATCATCACATGTATAAAACGAGCTACTTCTAGTCCGTCAAAACCAAAAGCGTTTACAATGGCATTGTGTAAATCCTCTAAAGTAGCGTCTTTTTGTATCGCAATATCTCTGAAAACATCCTCTTCGGCATCGAGAATTACTCT